>JALSRF010000153.1 GCA_026984895.1 Paracoccaceae bacterium | reverse complement strand
CCGGTTCAGCTCGTCCAGCTGGTTCTGAAGCAGGGAGACGATCACATCCGACTTGCCGATCAGATCCTGCAACTTGTCGTCGATCGAAGCGGTGCGCAGACGCTCCTGGCGCATGGCTTCGGATTTCGCCGGAGCAAACAGACCGACGAATTTCTCCCAGCCGGTCTTGTTGCGCATTTCGTCGAAATCCTTCGAGAACCCGGCGGTCACGTCGTCAAGCCCCATGATCAGTTCGGCGATGTTGGCATTCATCGCATCGGTATGGGCACGCACGTCCTCCAGGGTGGCGTTTTCGATGTCGAAATCCGCGGCCGCGCCGCTTTCGGCAGCGCTGCGGGCGGC
This sequence comes from Paracoccaceae bacterium, assembly GCA_026984895.1. Taxonomy (GTDB): domain Bacteria; phylum Pseudomonadota; class Alphaproteobacteria; order Rhodobacterales; family Rhodobacteraceae; genus JAJRUE01. The sequence goes on along the minus strand of JALSRF010000153.1, from coordinate 3,325 downwards.
TTCCAGCCTTGTCGTGATGCGGGAAATCTTTTCCTGCGTCTGCGCGACCTGTTCCTGGCTCTCGCGAATCCGGGCGTCGAAATCGGACATGAATGCTCCTTCTGAAAACCGTTGTCTGGGCGTTATATGGGAGATGTAAATGCAGTTTACATCCCTTTCGGGGCGTTTTTCAGGGGGAATTCTTGCAAAACCTTGCCCCAAAGGAAAGCGCAAAGCACGATCGGGCCACGACATTCGCCCTGGCCCCGGCCCAGGCCCAGGCGCACCGGAAAGGATTTCGGCGCGCGCCGGGCCGGGCGGGGCTGCCGGCGGGGCGCGGACCGGGCCGGGCGGGGCTCCGGGCCAGGTGGACCGGATCGGGCGGTCTTCACGCGCGTTCACGGTCGTGTGACATGCGCCCGGTGCGCGGCCGCATCGCCAAGCCCCTGCCCTTGCAGGGTTGTTTCGCGCCAGCGCCCGGCCGTTCGATCGGCCCTGCCGCGGGTCGAACACGCCCCTTCACCACGTCGTCGCGATCGCGCCACGGATTCGGGACCACAAGTTGAAAGTTGTTGACTCGACTTGCCGCCCGAAAGGGACACAGCGTTTTCGTGCACAAGACATGTGGAAAGTGAAAGAACGGAGTTTGTCATGAAAATGCGATCGAGAAGAAATCATTTCTGGCTGACCGCCGGCGCGGGGGCGCTTGTGGCCGGAATGTTCGCTGCCGCGCCGCTGCCCGCGGTGTCGCAGGCCACGCAGACGGCAACACAATTCACCGGCACCGATGCCGAGGAAGAGGGCTACTGGTATTCCCGCTACAACCTGGGCAACCTGGTGATGCGCTCCGGCATGGGCAAGGTTGTGAAGCCGGACCCGAAGGTCATCATCAAGGCGCTGGCCGCCGTCGATGCCGATTTCGATCCGGCCAAGTTCAAGGCCGGCAACGATGCCTACGGCGATGGCGACCACCCGCGTCCGCCGGCGAACGTGGCCCCCATCGCCACCGTCTACAAGAGCGGCGATCCGCATTACATCGCCAGGTTCGACGCGCCCGATTTCGGCACCCAGCGCTGGGACCCGGCGAAGATGGACACCACGCTCACCGGGCTGGCCAATGCCTATACCATCCAGAAAGAGGTGGAATGGGCGCGTCAGTTCCATGTGGACGACCACTTCGGCACGCCGACATCCGATTTCGGCGCCTATTGGCGGTTCGTCGGCATGATCATGAACCTGAACGCGAAGATGCAGGCCAGAAGCTTCCTTTCCGACATGGCGGCTTACGATCTGTCCGGCGGCGGGGCGGCGGCGATGCTGATGGCCGTCTCCGACCTGGCCGATCTGGAGGGGGCGGACAGGCTGGCGCATTCGGACGTGCCCAACCGCTACCACGATGCCAAGGCGGCAGAGGCCTTTGCCAAGGGCACCGACAAGCTGTTCCACATGGTGCAGAAGACCAGCCCGAAAAGCATTCACGACAAGGCGCTGACCATTCAGGCCCTGGTCTGGTTTTCCGCCAAGACGCACAACGCGCACCACAAGGGGCAGGCGCTGCACCTGATGGCCGATCTGGCGCATGGCCTTGGCACCATGCAGCCGAAAACCGCCATCGAGCGGGCCTGGTATCTGCGCGGGCTGATCGAGGCCAAGCGCACGCTGGGCATCAACAACGGAACCATCCGCACGGTGGCGGCCGATTTCCTTGACGATTTCGACATGGAAAAGGGCGGCTTCAAGAGCCAGGACAGCTACTCGATCGACGATTTCGGCACCATCATGGGCACGCTGAACGCGCTGCGCATCTTCGAGACCGCCGATGTGGACGCCGACCAGGTGAACGAGGTGTTCCGGGTGTTCTGGGAAGAGGTGATGAACAAGGGCGGCTTGCAGATATCGACCCCGCCGCTGAAGATTGCCAAATCACCCTTCGAATACGAAGGCGAACCGCCGACCTTTTTCCGCTACGGGCCGTCGCAGCCGGTTCCGCCGAAGGCAGGCGGCACCTATGGCGTGGCGCCGGTCTTTGCCACCACGGTTGCCTACAAGGGCGGCAAGTGGCAGGTCACCGACCCGATGTTCGATGCCGCCGGGGCCATGCATGCCTCGAACGAGATGATCTGGTTCCATTATGACGAGATCAACGGCTTCCCCGAGGTGGACCTCTCGGACACGCTTCGCTGAACTGACCGGGGCCGAGCAGACCGGGGCGCGTCCCCGGCGCGATGTCCAACTGGCGCGGGCGGCTCTGACGAGCGCTCGCGCCAGACCTTTTTGCGCACCGCCACGCACAAGGCGGGGTCAAATCCCGTATTTGATTTTTTTCGCGGTTCGATAGTATGCAAACATAGTATGCAAACACTGTCAGTATGGAAATTTTGTCCGGCTCGCCCGTTTTCAGGTGCAGTCGGACAAAGATATATGAAGGAGTGGAGATAGGAATGGTGTTCCCCAAGTCGCATTTTGCCGGAACCCTGCCGATGGCCGCGTCCGTCGCCATCCTGGCCGGCTGCGCCACAGGCCCGGTTCTGGAGCAACGCCTGGGCCAGGTTCTGCCGAACGATGCCAGCGCCAGCTACGATGCGCCCAGCGATACCGTCACGCTCAGCAAGGGCGGGTCGAGTGTTGTTCTGGCCAAGACGGGAACCGTTGGTGCGGCGTCGCTGTTCGGGAATGCGGGCGATACGAGCAACGCGCTCTACATGGAAACGGCCAGCGGCAAGGGCAAGGTGGTCGTCTTTTCCAGCCAAGATACCGATCTCGGCCTTGTCGGGGCGATCGCCAGCCGGGACGCCGAGGTCACCCTGCCGACCAGCGGAACGGCGGCGTTCAATGGTGGCTACGAAGGGTTGATCGTGCGGGCAAGCGATAAGGTTGCCTTGACCACAACTCAGGGAACAACCTGCCTGACGGCCAACTTCGGGGCGTCAAGCATCAGCGGGGGGATCATTAGCCGCTCCACCTCGGCGGCCGATATCGTGATCCCGTCCACGCCGCTTTCGGCGGGCGGGGTGTTTTCGGGTCCGGTGACCGGCGGTCAATTTTCGAGCGGGACCGCCTCGAACGGCCGGATCGCGGGCATGTTCGCCGATGTCGGCGCCGGAGAAATCGTCGGTGCGTTGCAGCTGGATCACAACATTTCCGGCGCGGATTTTTACGAGGTCGGCGGCTTCACCACCGTTGCGGGCGCCGGGGTTTGCCCCTGAGGTCTCGGGGCAACCGGGGATTGAAAGAAACTTTCTGCAAGGAGGAACCATGTATATCAATATCGGAGCATGCAGCCTTTTCGCATCCGCGCTCATCCTGTCCGGCTGCGCCACAAACCCGGTTCTGGAGCAGCGCCTGG
>JALSRF010000152.1 GCA_026984895.1 Paracoccaceae bacterium | reverse complement strand
GGACATGATCTTCTATGACACGCTGCGCCAGGCGCTCTGGTCCGCGGTTTCGATATCGGCGCCGATCCTGGCGGTGGCCCTGATGACGGGCGTCGTGATCGGGCTGTTCCAGGCGCTCACCTCGATTCAGGAAATGACGCTCACCTTCGTTCCGAAGGTCGGCGCAATCCTTGCCGTGTTCTGGCTTTCGATGGGCTACATGACCGACACGCTTTCCGCGTTTTTCTCCAACACGATCCTGCCCATGATCGCGGGGTCATGAGCGATGGGGAACAGCAGCTATATCGCCTTGTCGCGCCAGTCCGGGCTGTTTCGCGAAATGCAGGTCGTTGCAAACAATATCGCCAACATGTCGACGACCGGCTATCGCAAGGAGGGCGTGGTGTTTTCGGAGTTCGTGCAGGCGCTTGACGGACGTGCCCCGTCCGTTTCGATGGCGACGGGCGACGTGCGCACGACGATTGAAACGCAGGGCGCCCTGAGCGAAACCGGAAACCGTTTTGACCTTGCCATCGAAGGGCCCGGGTATTTTCTGCTGGACACACCCGACGGCCGTGCGCTGACAAGGGCGGGCAACTTTACCCCGAACGCGAACGGAGAACTCGTCACCCCGCAGGGCCACCGCCTTCTTGATGCGGGCGCTGCACCAGTGTTCGTTCCCGCCGATGCGCGCAGTGTTTCGATCGCATCGGATGGGACCCTGTCGGTGGATGGCGACCCGGTTGCGCAACTGGGCCTCTACAAGCCTGCGAACCCTGCGGACCTGCTGAGAAGCGACGGGGTGATGTTCATGGCAAACGGTGGAGTCGAGCCGGCCGACGGCGGTTCGATCGTCCAGGGATTCCTCGAAGAGTCAAACGTCTCTCCGGTTGCCGAGATCGCCCGCATGATCGAGGTCCAGCGTGCTTACGAACTTGGCCAGGGCCTTATGGAAAAGGAAGACTCGCGCATAAGGCGGGCCTTGGAAACACTTGGAAAGTAGGAGCCGGAAATGCGAGCCCTGAAAATTGCTGCCACGGGAATGAGTGCCCAACAGATGCGCGTCGAGGTCATCTCGAACAACCTCGCGAACATGAATACCACCGGATACAATGCGCGGCGCGCAGAGTTTTCCGATCTTCACTACCAGCAGTTGTCGCGCCCCGGAACGATCAACGCATCCGACGGAACGGTCCTGCCCACGGGCGTCCAGCTGGGGCTTGGCGTGCGTGCGGCGGCAGTCACCGTAAACGTCGCGCAGGGGTCGCTGGCCGAAACCAGGGGCGACCTCGATTTTGCGATCGAGGGGAACGGATTTTTCGAAGTAACCCTGCCCTCGGGGCGGGCAGCCTATACGCGCGACGGGGCGCTGAAGCGGTCGCCGGACGGTCTGATCGTTACATCCGACGGTTATCCCGTCGCCCCCGAAATCACCATCCCCTCCGATGCGCGCAGCATTTCGGTCAATCCGGCGGGCGAGGTCTATGCCTATTTCAACGACAGGGTTGCACCCGAACTTCTGGGCCAGTTCACCCTGGCCGGGTTTGCCAACCAGAAAGGGCTGGAGGCGCTCGGCAATAACCTGTTTGCCGAAACGTCGGCATCCGGGTCGCCGTTTACCGGGGTGCCCGGAAACGGCGGGCTGGGGGAGTTGCGCCAGGGTTATCTGGAGGATTCTTCGGTAGATGCGGTGCGCCAGGTTACCGAACTCATCGAAGCGCAACGCGGCTACGAACTCAATGCCAAGGTGATCACCGCCGCGGACCAGATGCTGGCAGCAACCACTCAGGTACGCTGACATGAAACGCCTTTCTGTAGCCGTGGTTTGTCTGATCGCTTTCGCCGAAGCCGCCTTCGGCGAAACCGTTGTGGCGGCGCGAACGGTACGCAGCCAGTCCGTGCTGACATCGGCCGATGTGACGCTTGCAGATACTGTTCCCGGCGACTGGTTCACCGACGTTTCGGATGTGATCGGAAAGGAAACGAGGGTCACGCTTTATCAGGGCCGGCCGATCCGGCGTGGAGATGTCGGTCCGCCTGCTGTCGTGCGGCGCAACCAGATCGTGACGCTGATTTATTCCTCTGGCGCGTTGACGATCACGACCGACGCGCGTGCGCTTGGGCGGGCAGCGGTCGGCGAACGGATCAAGGCAATGAACCTCGCCTCTCGAAATACGGTTATCGGAACGGTCGATTCTGCGGGAAACATCGTCGTTTCCGATCGTATCGTGAACGACTTTCGACAGGAGAACTGATGCGCGCATATCTTGTACTTTTCGCCCTGCTTTCGGCATGTGGCCGGCTCGCCGACGCGGTTGCGCCTCCGACACTGACGCCGGTGACAAGAGGGGCCGAACGCAATGCCATGCTGACTTCGCCGGATTTCCACCAGGTTCTTCCGCAAGCAAGCACACAGCGCGCCTCGCTCTGGGATTCCGGTCGACAATCCCTGCTTGGCGACCGGCGCGCGGTCAAGAAGGGCGATATTCTGACCGTCGTCATCAAGATCAACGACAAGGCCGAGATTTCGAACTCGACTTCCCGCAAACGATCCGGCAGTGAAAAAATGTCGATATCGTCGCTGTTCGGTTTGCCCCAGGGCACAAGCAAGGTCTTTCCCGATGGCGCCGGGCTGGATCCGGCGGTGGGAACCTCATCGGCGAGCACCTCTTCTGGTGATGGATCGGTTCGGCGAAAGGAAAAGCTGACCTTGCGCGTCGCCGCCACTGTCACCGAAGTTCTGCCGAACGGCGTCCTGCGTATCGAGGGCTCTCAGGAGATCCGCGTCAACTACGAGATCCGAGAACTTCTGGTGGCGGGATACATCCGGCCCGCCGACATATCGCGCCAGAACGAAATTCCCTACGACAAGATCGCGTCGGCACGGGTGTCCTACGGCGGGCGAGGCCTGATATTCGAGGCGCAACAGCCGCGTTACGGACAGCGCCTGACCGACAAGCTGCTTCCCTTCTAGGTTTAGGACGGTAACGATGGGTAAGCTCGTGCCGATACTACTCGCATTGCTCGGATTGGGCGCTGGCGTGGGTTCCGGTCTTGCACTTCGCCCTGCGCCCGACGCCGGCAACGAAATGTCGGCCAAGACCGCTGAAAAAGGCGGCGAAAACCCGGAGGCCGCGGCGGCAAACCCGGAAGCCGTGGACACGCAGGACACGGCCAGTTTCGTGAAACTGAACAACCAGTTCGTCGTGCCGGTGGTGGAACACGGATCGGTCGTCTCTCTGGTTGTCCTGTCCTTGAGTCTCGAATTGGCATCCGGTGGTCCGGAATCAGTCTATCAACGCGAACCCAAACTGCGCGACGCCATGCTGCAAGTCCTGTTCGACCACGCAAATTCCGGCGGTTTCGACGGAAACTTTACTTCCAGCAGAAACATGGGGCAATTGCGCAAGGCCTTGCTGGAGGCAGCACAAAAGATCCTTGGCGAGGATGTTCGCAACGTACTGATCGTGGACGTCGTGCGCCAGGATACGTAACGCCCCCGAAACCGGAATGCACCGTGTGGACCTGAGTGTGCCCGGCAACAGTTCGTGTTTCGGGGGCGCAGATTTCATCCGCCGACCTGACACATCCGAAGGGTTCGGAGTTTTCCTTGCAGATGATGACAGACGCACAGAATTCTGCCAATTGCGGAGGCCATTGCGCAGCGGGCACATGCGTGTCAGCCGGACGCACCAGCACCGGCCTCGTTGTTCCATGAAGCAGAGATCGGATTGAAATGGTCGTGCCAATGCAGTCCGCGCCTCGGCCCGGGGCGTGGTCGAGAGATGCCCGCAGGGTGACCAGCGGGATCATTCAGTTTTTACAGGCCGGCTGCCGGCGGCTGGCCTGTCCGCGCGTACCCGGGCCGGCGACGACGATCTGGCAACTGAATTATCACAATGCCTGGTGCCCCCATGATCTGCGAGTCTTGAACATGACGTTCACGATTGTGCCGAGCTTTCGTGCGACGGCGATGATAACGACCTTGCGGGGTTTTCCTGACCGTTCTTGCAAACCGTCGGCCAGAACGTGGGAAACCTTACAAGGTTATCTTCATTGCGGTCGCACGAAAACGCGTCACAATCGCAAATGCCATATGCAAATCCCGCCAGATATGGGCGAAACAGGCCGTTCGGGCATTACAGCTGCCAGGAAGCAGGTCAACCCGGCTCGGGGCGGCCGGAGATCAGGCTGTCCGACTCCTTTGGCAACGAAGCTTTCAGAAGTAGCTGCGCACCAAAGCCTGGGCAACCAGACTCCAGCCGTCGACAATGACAAAAAAACCGAGCTTGAACGGCAAGGATACGATCGCCGGCGGAACCATCATCATACCCATCGACATGAGCACTGCCGCAACCACCATGTCGATGATCAGGAACGGCAGATAGATCAGGAACCCGATCTGGAATGCACGCTTGATTTCGCTCAGCATGAATGACGGAATCAGCAAGGATGCCGGACTGTTCTCGGACAGGGTCGGTTGTTCGCCTTTCCGGCCTCCAACCGCGGCCAGTTCGGCAAAGGTATCCGGGTCCGTGTTTGCCGACATGAAAACGCGAAACGGTTTCATCGCCTTTTCGAAAGCCTGTTCGGCTGTGACTTCTCCGTTCGAGAATGGCACGACGCCATTCTGCCAGGCGGACGAAAAAACCGGCTCCATGACAAAATAGGTGAGAAAGAGCGCAAGGCTGACAATCAGCATGTTCGGAGGGGACTGCTGAAGCCCGATCGCCTGTCTCAGTATCGACAAGACCGTCACCAGAAACGGAAAGCATGTGATCATGATGGCGAGGCCCGGCAAAATGCTCAGGACCGAAACGAGCACAAGGAGCTGGATACTGGTCAGCGCTATCGACCCGCCATCGCCCAGAGACACGGTCAGTTCCTGTGCCTGGCATGGGAATGCCATGGCAAGGATCCACAGACCGGACGTCCAGGCCAGTCCGGTCGTTTGTCCTGAAGTGCGCTTCAAAACTCGTCCTTGGCCGGCGCAACCTCGGTAAGTCGAACCGCCAGCCGCCCTCCTTCGTCGCCGTCCTGTTCCAGCAGTTCGCCGCGGGCAATCAGCCTGGAACCGACGTAGAGTTCGACCGGATCGGAGACAGATTGTTCAAGCGGCAGCACGGAATCGCTCTTCAAGGCCAGAAGCTCGGCAACAGACGGCCGGGCTTTTCCCACGGAAACAAGTACTTCGACCGGAACCAGTCCGAGCGGACCGCATTCCTTGTTTCCATCGCCCGCAATTGTCCCGGTTTCGGCTTCATCCATGTGAAAATTCCTCGCTGTTCGACGTCCTGATTGCGGAAATGGCTTCGCGGATTGTCTCAGCCGCGGCATCCATGTCGATCCATCGCTCAAGCTTTTCCGAACGCAATTGCACCTGACCCTGCGCGAGACTCGGTTCGGCGACCAGGGTGAAGGGCAGGTTGCTGTTTTGCGCGAGGTAAGGCTCAAGCGCTGGCTTGCTGTCGGGAGACACGCGAATCTGGATCGGAACATCGCCGGCGCTTTCAGCCAGAGCGCAAAGCTCCTGAATGATACGCGGGCCCATCGTTTCTGAAACGGCTACCGGCAACAGCGCCTTGACGAAGGTATCAAGCAGGGGCATCACCGATCTGATGACATGGCTCCTGGCCTCATGAAAGGTGAAGCCGAGATCCTGCAGATTGCGCGCGAATTCTGCGCCGATCCGCTCCTGCTCATCGGCAGCCGCACGCGCCGCATCATCCCATCCGGCGGCATAGCCAAGCTCATAGGCCGCTGATTCCGTGGGATCGGCCTGCCCTGAAGTCCGGTTTTCCCAACCGGCAACAAGGGCCGAACCAGGATGCGTGAACACCTCCAGTTTCAACTGCCGAGACATCACGCGCGTTCCTCTTCCTGCCCGTCAATCCACGTCTTTATTGCCTCGACCGTCTCATCCTGGCGGTCCGCGATCATCTCGCGCAGACGCGTAACCGGGTCCGGCCCGCCCGCGGGCTGGATTCGCGACTGGCCCATGTCGCTTGAACCGACGACGGGAATGCCGGATGGAACGCCGCCGTTTTCTGCAATCTCACCGGTCAGCGGCTGTGCGGAAGACGCGCCCGCGCCTGGCGCTGTCAGATCGGGAAGCCCCGTCCCGGAGGATGGGGCCGGCAGGGCGCCGGCCGACTGGCCGGACAGGATCGGCCGTATCACGAACAGACCCAGCACCAGGGTGACGAGCGCAAGAACCGCAATCTGGACAAGCCGCATGATGTCCAGATTCAGGCTTTGCATCAGGGATGCCCCGGCAGCCGGCGGCACCTCTGGCGGAGGCTGGAAGGGCAGGGATTTCAGGGTCAGCGTGTCGCCGCGCTCGGCATCGAAACCGAAGGACGATGCAACAAGGTCATGCAAGATGGCCAGTTCTTCCGGCGAGCGCGGCTTGCTCAGCGTTTCACCGGTGGCCGGGTCGGTGGTTGTCACCTCGTTTACCAGGACGGCAACCGAAATTCTTCTGATCGCTCCGGGCAGGCGTGCCAGTTTGCGCGTGGATTCGGACACGTCATAGTTCAGGGTTTCCACGGTTTCATCCTTCTGGGTGGACGACGAACTGCCACCGCCACCGCCGGCACCCTGTGGCAGGTTCGATGCCACGGTGACAGCGCCGCTGCCCGTATCGGTCGAATTGGTTGAGCGCTCTTCCTTGCGGGCGCTGATCGTCACCCGCGTATCCGGGTCCACTTTCCTTTCGACAAGCGTTTCCTTTTCGGTCGTGGTATCAACCGTCACCTCGACAACGGCGTTGCCGGAACCCACGCGCGCCTCCAGCAAACGCTCGATCTTCTGTTTCAGGGCCTGTGCGCGTTCGGCCCCCATGCCGGCCCCGTCGCCAGCCGTATCGTCACGCACCACGACGCCACTTCGCCCGTCGATCACCGCCACATCCTGAGGAGACATGTTGGCGACAGCCGAAGAAACAAGGTATTTCAACGCATTGGCCTGCATCGGCGAAATGCTGCCCGAGGTCCCCGTCACCACCACCGACGCCGATGCCGTGTTATCGGCGCGAAACGGCATTGTCGGAGCGTTCGAGATATGGACCCTGGCCTGCCGATACTGCGGGCTTGCGACAATGGTGCGGGCAAGTTCGCCCTCCTTCGCGCGCCAGTAGGCCGCATCGAACATTTGCGCCGTCGTGCCGAAACCCGACAGGTTGTCCAGCAGCTCGTATCCCTGTCCATCGTTTGCCGGCAGGCCGTCCGCGGCCAGTGCAAGGCGCAGTTTGTCCCGGCTGCCGGTTTCAACGTAAATCGCGTTTCCACGCAGTTCGTATGTGGCCCCCCTGGCCTCCAGCACCTTGACGATTTCGCCGGCAGCGGCCGGTTTGAGCCCCGAGTAGAGGAGAGCCATCGTCGGTGCGGTGGCCAGCCTGGACAGGCCGATCACGGCGGCAAACATGGCGACAGCGCTGACCATTGCGATCGTGCGTTTGCGCGCATCGATCCCGAACCATATCGAAAGCAAGTTTTGCAAGGCAGCACCTTCCGGTCACCTGGGCTTCTGCCCGATTCCATTTTGTTCACCTTGGAACAGCGCATCTTAACAATCGGTTAGCCAAGTCGAAGCTATAGGGGATCACGACGCAGAAAACCGGATGACCATGGCCGACGAAGAAGAAGAAGCCGAAGAACCGGCAAAAAAATCGCGCAAACCGCTGCTGATCGGGCTGATCCTTGCGGTCGTCCTGGGCGGTGGCGGGTTTTACGCGGCCTGGTCGGGCATGATTCTGGGCAGCGCGCATGAACCCGGCCAGCCAGCCACCGAAAGCGCCGCCGCCAAGGATGCGCCTCTGCCCGACGTGGTTTTCGTGCCTGTGCAACCTCTTGTCGTGAACGTCGGTTCGGGCAACGCACAGCGCCACCTGCGGTTTCAGGCCCAGCTTGAGGTCGCAAGGGATGCCGAGGAAGACGTGGTCAAGCTGTTGCCGCGGGTCGTCGATGTCTTCAACGGCTACCTGCGCGCGATCGATGCGTCAGAGCTGGAGCGCACGAATGCCCTGGTTCGCTTGCGCGCGCAGATGCTGCGACGCGTGCAGGTGGTCGCGGGCGAAGGACGTGTGCGCGACCTTCTGATCATGGAATTTGTTCTGAACTAGGTGCCGGAATGGAAATGATAGCCAACATCCTGCTGATTTGCGGCACGCTTGCTGCAACGGCCTACTGTATCGTGCTGTCGCGCCGGTTGCGCCGGTTCACCGACCTGGAAACGGGCGTTGGCGGTGCGATTGCCGTGTTGTCGCTGCAGGTTGACGAAATGACCAAGGCGCTGGGAGATGCGCAGGGTTCCGCCGTGGACAGCGCCAAATCTCTTGGCGAACTGACCCGGCGGGCCGAAGGTACCGCCCGGCGGCTGGAGCTTCTGGTTGCGGCAATGCACGATCTGCCCCCGGTGGCGGACGAGGATCACGACGGCCCGCCGGCGGCGACGGAACCGCCGGAAAAACCCGTGCAGGCCGTTTCCGGGGAGGATACGCCCGCGCCAGAACAAGAGGGCTCGGGCACGGGTCCCGAGGCACCTGCGCGCGAAGCGGATGCGCCGCCGGCAGATGCGCCGCCGGCGAAAGACGACACTCGGGACAGTGACGCCGGGGTGCTGTTCCTGAGCACCCGTCGCAAGCAAGCGGAAGGCTAGACGATGGGCAAGACCAAGGCACCGGGGAAGGCCTCACAAGGGATGCCGGTTCGCAAATGGGCAGCCGGACGCGGTGCACTGTTCCTGATTGCAGGTCTGTTTGCGGCATCGGCCACGCTGCGCCTTGGCGCCGGCCCGGGCAGGGCCATTGCCCAGGGAGTGGCGGCATTGAATGCATCGGCCCAGACCCCGGACAAGGCCATGCCTTCGCAGCCGCAGCCGCCTCTTGACGACATTCTGGCCGCACTGGCCAAACGGTCCGCCGAACTGGACGAAAAGGAACGCAGGCTGGAGGAACGATCGGTTGCGCTTGCCGCGGCACAGGCGCGCATTTCAGCGGACATGAAGGCCCTGAAAAAGGCGCGCGACGAACTTGCCGCGACAATGGCCCGCGCGCAGACCGCTGCCGAGGACGACCTGAAGCGCCTGACCTCGGTCTACGAAAACATGAAGCCCAAACAGGCGTCCTCTCTGTTCGAGAAGATGAACCCCGAGTTCGCCGCCGGGTTCATCGGACGGATGCGCCCTGACGCGGCGGCACAGATCATGGCGGGGATGTCACCGGAAAGCGCCTATGCGATCAGCGTGATTCTTGCGGGACGAAACGCGAACGCACCGGTGGAATAATTGCCGTGATTCCGTATTTCTTAACCAGCATTGGCGAAGCTGGCCTGACACAAGTCGAGCAAGCTGGAGAGCCCCGTGACCGGAATTATCGGTATCGTCCTGATTTTCGTGATGGTCTTTGGCGGCTTTGCCGCAGAAGGCGGACAGCTGATGCCGATCATCAAGGTCCTGCCATACGAATTTACCATCATTGGCGGTGCCGCGGTCGGCTCTTTCGTGGTCAGCAACGACGGGGCCGCCATCAAGCACGCCCTGAAGGACGTCGGCAAGGTGTTCAAGGGGCCGAAATGGAAATCGGAAGACTATCAGGCGCTCTTGTGCCTGCTATACGAACTGATCCGGGTTGCCCGTGACAATCCCGTGGCGCTGGAAGAACATATCGAAAACCCGGAAGCATCCTCGATTTTCTCGAAATATCCCAAGATTCAGGGGGATGGCGAAGCGGTCAGCCTGATCTGCGATACCTTGCGTTCCGCATCGATGAACTACGACGATCCGCACCAGGTTGAAGAGGTGCTTGACAAGCGAATCGAAGCGACCCTGACCCATGCGATGCATTCCAGCCACGCGTTTCAGGCCATGTCCGACGGATTGCCGGCGCTTGGAATCGTCGCAGCCGTCCTCGGGGTGATCAAGACCATGGGCTCCATCGACCAGCCGCCGGAAATTCTCGGCCACATGATCGGCAGCGCCCTGGTGGGAACGTTCATGGGTATTTTCATCGCCTATGGCCTGGTCGGACCGTTCGCCGCCAAGATGGCCTCCGTGATCGCGGACGAAGGCAATTTCTACACGCTGATCCGCGAAGTGCTGGTGGCCAACCTCTACAACCACTCGACCAACATCTGTATCGAGGTGGGACGTCAGAACACCCCCAAACACAACCGGCCCGCTTTCTCGGACCTCGAAGAGGCCCTGAAAGAACTGAAACGGGACGCGGCATGATCCGGCTGATCCTGGTCCTGATCCTGCTGTTCCCGTCGGTTCTGTCGGCAGCCACGGTACCACTTCGGTCCGGTGAACATGACGGCTTCTCGCGCATTGTGCTGCAACTTTCCTCGCCGGCGGCCTGGCAGTTCGGCAGCGTGCCCGGCGGCTATGAGCTGCGCATTGCCTCGCCGGATCTGGTGATTGATCCTTCCGCCGTGTTTCGCTTCATTTCCCATGCGCGCATCGGCGCGGTGCGAATTCCGGGCCCGGGTCGGCTTCGCCTGAACCTTGCCTGCGCCTGCCAGGTCGAGGCGTTTGAAATGGACGGCGGCCGGATCGTCCTGGATGTGCGCGACCCGGCAGGCGGCAAAGCGGGCGCGGCCCCTTCCCCGTTGCCCCCCCTGGCCGACGGCGCGCCATGGTCGCCACATCCGGCCGAAGCAGCGGCCGGCGCGCCCGCCCCGTTCCTTTTCTCATCGGCAATGCCCGCCCGCTTCGTTACCGTTCGTCCATCCAATTTCGCGCGCGGGCTGCCGGCCGATCCGCCGGCAACGTTGAGGTTTCCGTCCCTGCCCGCAAAGACGGTGCCTCCCGATGAACCCGTGCCCGCCGGAAGGCCCGGCCTTTCTTCCAGGGCGAATCTGCCCATCGTCCCCGGGAAACCGACCGTGGCTCCGGCGGATGAGCCGCGCGCCGGTCAGATGGCGCAGATTGAGCGCGCGCCTTCTGTCGAGCCGAACCGCAACGCAGACACCCGCTCCGAAATCGCGGGAAGCCCTGCGCCGCCGTCCGATGCGGCGCCCGAAGGCACACCCGCCCCGAAAAGGTTCGACCCGTCATCGTTGCTGCCGCTGCTCGGCGATCCGAAAGACCGCGCACGCGGCCAGGCCCTGCAGGGCGAACTGCTGAAACAACTGTCGCGGGCCGCGGCACAGGGCGTGATCAAGGTTCCCGTTCTGCCGACCGCGATCCAGCACGAAAATCCGCCCGAACAGACCGGCAACCATGCAACGGCAACATCCGACACCCCCGCCGATGCAACGACGACCATGGCCGCAGAAAACCTTGCCGCGGAGTCGGCACGGGGGCCGGCGGACCCCGCTGATCACATGCGCATACAGTCCGTTGTGGACCGGGACAGCTCTGCAACCGTGACCCGAAGGGTCCTTTCGGACAATGGCGAAGTGTGTCTGGATACCGACGCCGTCGATATTGCATCCTGGGGCCCAGAGACAGACCGGGGCGACCCGTTCGGAGACTTGCGCACCCGGCTTGTCGGCGAATTCGACAGGCCGGACGACCGGGCTGTGGAGACACTTGCGCGTCGCTATCTGTTTCTGGGATTCGGCGCCGAGGCCAGAGCCCTGCTTGCCGCTTTCGATCCGAAAATTCGAAACCGTGATATCCTGCTGCAACTGGCAGACATCGTGGATGGAGACCCGGTGCCGCCAGGGGGAATGACCGATCAACTCTCCTGCCATTCGCCTGTGGCCATGTGGTCAATTCTGGCCTTGCCGGAAATCCCCGCCGGTGCAACGGTGGACACGAGAAGCATCCTGCGCGGGTTTTCCGTCCTGCCGGCGCATCTTCGGGACCTCCTGGGACCGCGGCTTGCCAAACGGTTCCTGGCACGAGGCGACCTCGATACCGCAACCGCCATCCGCGACATCATCGATCGCGGCGCGGGGGCTCACGGTGCGGCATTTCGCATGCTGAACGCGCAACTGGCGGCACAGGACAACCGCGGCCATGCCGGCGAAGAACAGATGCTGCAGGTTGCGGCCAACGACGGAGCCCGTGAACCCGAGGCGGTAATCGAATACATCGAATCCCGGCTTTCCAGGGGAGAGCCGGTCAGCAAGAGCATTGCTCTTCTGGCAGATGCCCTGGCCGTGGAACACCGCGACACAGAACTTGGGCGACGCCTCATGCGTGTCGCGATCATGGGGCTTGCCGACAGCGGAGAGATCGAAGCAACGTTCGACCGCATAGCGACTGCGATGGAGCGCGGCGATCTCGACCGGAAGGAGGCCGAAGAACTTCGCGCGCGCGCGCATATCAAGAACGCCGAAAGACCATCCGATGCCCAGTTCCTGAAAACGCTTTTTGCCTATCCCTTGCCAGGCGGAACCTCACCGTTGTCCCGGCAGGCCAGAACAGCCGCGGCCGCGCGGCTGGTTGACCTCGGACTTGCCGACAAGGCGCTGGCCCTGCTGCCGGCCGAGGATGATCCCGGCGAAGCGGATCGAATCGTCATGGCACGGATATTGCTGGCCAGGGGCAACGCCGACGAAGCCCTGGCCCGACTGGACGGGCTGGAAAGCCGCGACGCCCGTCTTGTCAGGGCCAGGGCCCTTGAAGCGAAACATGACTATTCGGGCGCAGCGCAAGAATACGCGCAACTTGAAATGGCCGACCGGAGCGACAGCGCTGCCCTGCGCGCGCGCGACTGGAAGCGGCTTGAAAACGCGCAATCGCCCGAACTGCGCGACCTTGCCCGGGCGATGCAGGACCTGGCGAAGCCGGACGGCGGAGCGAATGCGGCCACAAACCCCGGCGAGACCGCTTCCATCGTTTCTCCCGGTCCGGTCACCCTTGCCCAGGGCCGCGGAATCCTGTCCCGAAGCGAAGCGGATGCAGCGTTGTTCGACCGCCTGCTGAAAGCCGATTGAGCGGCGCCCAGGAAGCCGAAGGTTACACTTCCTAAACCACGCCCGGTCTACAGTCCTGTTGTCGCTCAAGAGCAAAAGGCCAACCAGAATGGTTTTCCGCGCCACGGCCGCGAGGCCACGGGACAAATCTTGCCTGTGCATCGGCATGTGCCGCGCGCTCGTCGGCGCCCTCATCATCGTGTGGTTTTCCGCCGGCCTTGGCATCGGCGCACCGGCGCCGCCCAGGGGCGCGGCAATCTGTGAGAAATCTGCCGAAATGGCATCGCGTCAGACCGGCGTTCCGCTGGACGTGCTCCGCGCGATTTCGCTGACCGAAACCGGCCGGCGAGCAAACGGCCGAACCGAACCCTGGCCCTGGACCGTCAACATGGAAGGGCGCGGCCAATGGTTCGCGTCCCGGCGCGAAGCAATGGACTTTGTGACCCACAACATGAAGCGCGGCGCCGTCAGTTTCGATGTGGGCTGCTTCCAGCTCAACTACAAATGGCACGGGCAGGCTTTCGCGTCTGTTGACGACATGTTCGACCCGGCACAAAATGCCCTCTACGCAGCGCGTTATCTGCTTCAATTGTATGCTGAAAAGGGCAACTGGAGCGATGCCGCCGGCGTCTATCATTCCCGCACGCCGAAATTCGCCGCACGCTACAAGCGCCGGTTCCGCGCATTTCTGGCGGCCCGGAACACCCCCCGCAACGTTGCCATGCTGGCCGAGCAGCCCGCACGCAAACCGGCCGCCATTGGCACAGCGGCAACGGACGCCACCCGCAAGAACACGTTTCCGCTTTTCGTCGGCGCGGGATCGGAGCCGGGCGCGCTCGGCTCTCTTCTTCCGGCGGCTGCCGGACTGGGCCGGCCTCGGTTCATCGGCGGGGTGATGCCATGACCGGCCACACCGCGGCGCGTCCGCTGACCGGTTTCGCGCCCAACATGTTGTTCCAGCCCACGATCCTGCTTGCCTTTGCCCTGATGGCAATCATCGTGATGATGATCCTGCCAATGCCCTCATGGGTTCTCGATATCGGGCTGGCGGCTTCGTTCTCTCTCGCAATCCTGATGTTCACCGTCACATTGTTCATCGAGCGTCCGCTGGATTTTTCCGCCTTCCCCACCGTGCTGCTGGCTTCGCTGATGCTGCGGCTGTCCCTGAATGTTTCGTCGACCAAGCTGATCATTGGCCAGGGCCACACCGGCACCGCTGCTGCGGGCGAAGTGATCGAAGGGTTCGCCATGTTCGTCATGGGCGGCAACGTGTTCATGGGCCTGGTTGTCTTCGGCGTGCTCCTGATCGTCAATTTCATCGTCATCACCAAGGGTGCGGCGAGAATGGCAGAGGTCGGGGCACGGTTCGCGCTTGACGGCATGCCGGGCAAACAGCTTGCCATCGACAGCGACATGTCCGCCGGTGCAATCGACCATGCCGAGGCCAAGGCGCGGCGTGAAACCGACCAGGCCGAGACAACCTTTTTCGGCTCGCTCGACGGCGCATCGAAATTCGTCAAGGGCGATGCGGTGGCCGGGCTGCTGATCACGATGCTCAACCTCGTGATGGGGCTGATCATCGGTGTGGTCATGCACGGAATGCCGATCGGGCAGGCTTTCAAGACCTACGCGATCCTGACCGTGGGCGATGGACTGGTAACGCAAATCCCGGCGGTCATCATCTCGATCGCCTCCGCCCTGCTTCTTGCACGCGGCGGCACGACGGGATCAACCGATATCGCGTTCTTCGCACAGCTCGGGCGCTACCCGGCGGCGCTTTTCGCGGTTGCCGTCCTTCTGGTCCTGTTCGCGCTTGTCCCGGGTCTTCCCTTCATTCCCTTCACGGTCGGGGCCATCGGCCTTGCCGTGGCCGGCTGGTTCGTGCTGAAACGGCAAACCGCACAGGATGCGCAGGCCCAGATGCCGGTGACCGAGCCCCTGGAAGCCGAAAAATCCCTGGGTGACCTGCTTGATCTCGATGACATACATGTCGAATTCGCGCCCGATCTCGTGGCCATGGTTCTTGATGGGGCAACCGGGCTGGACGCCCGCGTGGACAACATTCGCCAGCATGTGGCGACCAGCTTCGGGATCATCCTGCCGGAGATACGCCTGACCGACAATCCGGGGCTTCCCTCGGGCACCTATCTGATCCGTATCCAGGGCGTGGAACGCGCCCGCGACACGCTCGAACCCGACAGCACTCTGGCCCTGATTACCGATGATCTGCCGGAACTTCCCCCCGGTCGGGATGTCAAGGAACCGGTCTATGGCGCACCGGCACGCTGGATTTCGCCGCAGGATCAGGAACGCGCGGTCATTTCCGGCGCAACCCTTGTCAGCCCCGCCGAGGTGCTTGCAACCCATCTTCTGGAAGTCATCAAGAAGAACCTGCCCCGACTTCTGGGCCTGCGCAATCTCAGGCGGTTGCTGGACGAGATGTGTCAACTGAAAGAGCCGGCGCGGGCCGAAGCCAACAGACGGCTTTTCGATGAACTGATCCCGGACAAGGTGCCGATGGATACCCTGCTGGCCGTCTTGCGGCTGCTGCTCGAAGAACGCGTCTCGATACGCAACCTGCCGCTGATCCTGGAATCCATTGCCGAGGCACGGACCGTTCATAACCTGCCGGAAGACATCTGCGAACATGTCCGGCAAAGGCTCGGCTTCCAGCTTGTGGCGGATATCGTGCGCCCGGACGGAACATTGCCGCTGATCCAGTTGGCGCCGGAATGGGAAGAGCGGTTCGCCCAGTACCAGATCGACACCGAGCGCGCCGGCGAAATCGCGCTGCCGCCCGACGAATTCAACCGCCTTGCCGGACTGATCGCCGAAAGCGTTTCGAAAGCGGTGGAATCCGGTATCGAGCCGGCGCTGATCACCAGCACCCGGCGACGGCGCTACCTGCGCATGGTCATGAGCGTCAAGGGCCTGTCCAACCCGGTCCTTTCCTACGACGAGATCGGCACGGACGCGAAGCCGTCGCTGGTGGGAATGGTGCCGGCGTGAACAGCGAACTGATGGCAGCGCTCGGACTGTCCGAGGTGCAACTGTTGTCCGCAGGGGTGGTGTTCCTGCGGGTCGGCGCTGCGGTTGCCGTCCTGCCGGTAGTCGGCGAACGTGTCGTTCCGATGCGCGTTCGCCTTGTTCTGGCGTTGGCAATGACTGCGGCGATCCTGCCGATTGTCGGCAGCGGGCTTGACCTGTCCGGCGCAACGCCTGCGCAGATGGTCATCTATCTCGGCACCGAGGTGATACATGGCCTGGCAGTGGGCATGATGCTGCGGCTGTTCGTGATCGCCCTGCAGGTTGCCGGATCGATAGCGGCACAGTCCACATCTCTGTCGCAACTCTTCGGGGGGGCCGCGGTCGAACCTCAGCCGGCCATCGGCCATGTCCTGGTCACGGGCGGCCTTGCGCTTTTCGTGACCTTCGGGCTGCATGTGCGCGCCGTGGAATTCCTGGTCCTGTCCTATGACGTCCTGCCAGCGGGCACATTGGCGCCGGCCAGCGATCTTGCGCAATGGGGTGTCACGCGCATCGGGCACGCTTTTGCACTGGGGTTTTCGCTGGCAACGCCTTTTGTCGTTGCATCTCTCATCTACAATATCGCCCTTGGCGCGATCAATCGCGCGATGCCGCAGCTCATGGTTTCGTTTGTCGGGGCACCGGCAATCACCGCCGGCGGTCTCATCCTGCTGGCGCTATCGGCACCGATCATGATTTCGGTCTGGCTCGGGGCCGTTTCCGGATTTCTGGTCAATCCTTTTGGTGGCTCGCCATGAGTGATGAGGCCAACGACGACAAGCCATTCGAGGCGTCGCAAAAGAAGCTCGACGATGCCCGCAAGAAGGGCGAGGTTTCGCGATC
>JALSRF010000151.1 GCA_026984895.1 Paracoccaceae bacterium | reverse complement strand
CAGAAAATCGATCGGTACCACCACCGCGGCGGGGGCCAGCGCCAGCGCCTTGGTCAGGCAGAAATGCGCCACCAGACCGCCAAGCGAGACCACCGCAAGCCAGGGCAGGGCGGCGCGCTCGGGCAGGGCGATGTCGCCGTCGTAGCCGGCGCAGACCAGCGCGAAAGCGCTTTGCATCGCGGTCAGCCAGAACAGGATGCCCGTGGTCGAGGTCGAGCGCGTCAGCCGCCGGGTGAACACCGCCGAGCCGGCAAAGCCGACCGCCGCAAGCGCGGCGGCGATCACGCCGGGGCCCAGGCTGGCCTGCCAGGGGCGGGTGATGATCACGATGCCGGCAAAGCCGACCAGCGCCGCCAGCAGCCGCACCCGCGTCAGCCGCTCGCCAAGAACCGGCACGGCAAGGAAGATCGCCCAGATCGGCGAGGTGAACTCCAGCGCGAAGACCTGCGCCAGCGGGATCAGCGCGATGGCAAGGAACCACAGGTTCTGGCCGGTGAAATGGGCGATGTTGCGCAGCAGGTGCAGGCCCAGCCGGTCGGTGCGGATCTCGCCCAGGGTTCCGGTGAGGCGGGCGAGGCCCAGCACCACGACCACGCCCGCCAGGGACCGGTAGAGCATGATCTCGAAGGTATCCAGCCCGCTGGCCAGCATGCGCCCGGCGACCGCCATGGAGGTGAACGAGACGATCGCCCCGCTCATCCAGATCGCGGCGCGCAGCGTCGGGTTCACCCTGCCACCTCTTCGATCCGGTAGCAGCGCGCGATGCCGTTCGTGACCCCGGCCCAGCGGCTGGCCGCGGCGCGGGCCTGATGCGCGTCGAAATCGGCGCGGCTGGCAAAGAGCTCATCGACCCGGAAGCGGCCTGCAACCGCGGGATCGGGCGCGACCTCGAAGCGCAGGCAGCCGGGCTCGGCGCGCGTCAGGCGGATGTGCTCGGGCAGGGCGGCGCGCACCGCGGCCAGCCGGTCGGGGGGCACGTCGATGTGGCCTGTCAGGCGAAGGGTGGACATGGCGATACTGGCGCGCTCCGTTTGATGTGGCGAAGGGTGCCGGGCCGGCACGTCGCCTGCAGACCTGCATCCCTGCATAGCGGCGACAGCCGGCGAAGGGAAGCGCGCGACGGCCGGTGCCCGGCCTCAGCGGCACCGGATTCGCGCGTGCGCGCGACCGTCCGGCAGCGTTTTCAGCAGCAGCACCATGGTGGCAAGCATCGCCGCAAAACCGCCCAGGGCATGCGGTGCCAGGGCCGGAATTCCGCTGAGCAGCAGCCCGTCGTTGCCGCCGGGCAGCACCACCGCGCCCAGCCCCATCAGGGCGCCCCCGAACAGGCGGCTCAGTGCCGAGGCCGCTCGTGGGGCCTGCCAGGCGAAACGCCCGCGCGCCAGCGCAGCGCTCACCCCGCCGGCAATCATCGCCAGGGTGCACCAGATGGCCAGCGCCGTCGGCCCGGCCGGCACCAGGTCGAGCGCCCGATAGGCGCTGCGCACCATCACCGCGGCGAAATCCCATCCGTCTATGGCGGCAAACAGCCAGCCGCCGCCGGCCCCCAGCGTCAGGGCCACCAGCAGCGCCGGCCCCGGCGGCGAGCGGCCTTCGCCCGGGGTGCGGATCAGCCGCCAGGGCTGGGCCAGCGCCACGACCGCCGCCAGGGCCAGCCAGAAAAAGGCCGCCGGCCCCGGCATCGCGGCCACCGTCGCACTGTCGGCAACCGGCACCCTTTCGGCCAGCAGCAGCCGACCGGCCAGCGCGCCGCCGACCATTCCGGGCAGGGTGGCCAGATAGGTCAGATTGCCGCCGGTCAGCGCCACGAATGTGCCGAAGACGCAGCCCCGGTTCAGATGTGCCCCCAGCCCCAGCAGCACCCCGCCCGCCAGCGCCGGAAGCCAGTTGTCGTGGCTCATGGCCGGGTGCAGCGCATCGGGCCGCAGCCAGGCCAGCGGAACCACGAGCAGGGCCGCCCAGGCGGCACCCGCCAGGAAGGCCTCCAGACGTTCCATCCGGCCTTCGCGAACGATCTGCGCGGCTGCCGCATGGGTGCACAGCCCGCCGTATTTCATGGCGAAGCCGACGGCAAAGGCGACCAGCACGGCCAGAGCCGCCATCATGGCGCGCCTGCGCTCGGGATCGCCCGGCAACGAAATCCTTCAAGGATTTCGTGCCGTTTTCTTTCAAAGAAAACGGCGGCGATGTGCGGGATCATTCCCATTCGATCGTTCCCGGCGGTTTCGAGGTGATGTCATAGGTCACCCGGTTGATGCCCTTGACCTCGTTGATGATCCGGGTGGCGGTCTCGCCCAGGAATTCATGGCTGAACGGGTAGTAATCCGCGGTCATGCCATCGACCGAGGTGACCGCGCGCAGCGCGCAGGCGTAATCGTAGGTGCGCCCGTCGCCCATCACGCCCACGGTTTTCACCGGCAGGATGGCGACGAAGGCCTGCCAGATCTCGTCATAAAGGCCGTGCTTGCGGATCTGGTCGATGTAGACCGCATCGGCCTTGCGCAGGATCTCCAGCTTCTCGCGGGTGATCTCGCCCGGGCAGCGGATCGCCAGCCCGGGGCCGGGAAAGGGGTGGCGGCCGATGAAGGTGGCGGGCAGGCCCAGTTCGCGCCCCAGCGCGCGCACCTCGTCCTTGAACAGTTCGCGCAGCGGCTCGACCAGTTCCAGCCCCATCTTTTCGGGCAGGCCGCCGACGTTGTGGTGCGACTTGATGGTGACCGACGGCCCGCCGGAAAAGGACACGCTTTCGATCACGTCCGGGTAAAGCGTGCCCTGGGCCAGGAATTTCGCGCCGCCAACCTCTCCCGCGTGTTTCCGAAACACGTCGATGAACAGGCGGCCGATGGTTTTTCTCTTTTGTTCCGGGTCGCTTATGCCCTCAAGTTCATCCAGGAAGAGCGCCTGTTCGTCGGCGTGGATCAGCGCCATGTTGTAGTGGTCGCGGAACATGGTGACGACTTCTTCGGCCTCGCCCTGGCGCAGCAGCCCGTGATCGACGAAGACGCAGGTCAGCCGGTCGCCGATCGCCTCGTGGATCAGCACCGCCGCGACCGAGGAATCCACGCCCCCCGACAGCCCGCAGATCACCTTCGCGTCGCCCACCTGTTCGCGGATCCTGCGGATCGCCTCTTCGCGGTAGGCGCCCATGGTCCAGTCGCCGGTGAAGCCCGCCAGGCGCACGAAGTTCTCGTAAAGGCGCGCCCCGTTCGGGGTGTGGTGCACCTCGGGGTGGAACTGCACGGCGAAAAAGCGGCGCGCGGGATCGCCGATGACGGCATAGGGCGCGTTCGGCGAGGTGGCGTAGACCTCAAAGCCCGGCGCGATCGCTGATACATGGTCGCCGTGGCTCATCCAGACCTGTTCGCGCCCGTCCTCGAACCAGCCCTCAAGCAGCGGGGTCGCCCTGTCGGTCGGCGTGATCCAGGCGCGGCCGAACTCGGCGGTGCCCTGGCCACGCTCCACGGTGCCGCCCAGCATCTGCATCATCACCTGCTGGCCGTAGCAGATGCCCAGAACCGGCACGCCGAGCGCGAACACGCTTTCGGGCGGGCGGGGCGCGCCGTCGTCGATCGCGCTGGCCGGGCCGCCCGACAGGATCACCGCGCGCGCGCCGAAGTTCGCCAGGAAGGCCTCGGTCACCTTCTGATAGGGGTGGATTTCGCAATAGACGTTGAGTTCGCGCAGGCG
>JALSRF010000150.1 GCA_026984895.1 Paracoccaceae bacterium | reverse complement strand
CCCGGCCATGCCCGCGCCCCGGCGTGCCCCGCGCTGGCGCGCGTTCCGCCTGTTCCCGCGCCGCTGGTCGTTCCCGCCCTGCGCTCCGCCGCCTTGCGCCCCGTTGCCTTGCGACCCGTCTCCGTGCGCCCCGTCTCCGTGCGCCCCGCCGCCTTGCGCCTCGCCGTGCGCGGTCGCTCCACTTCAGTTCTCACGCCATCCTCCCCGCAGTTTCGCCACCCCGTGCACTCCATCCACTTCGGCCGCGCCGGTCCCTGCGGCCGTTCCCGCCTCTCCGGCCTCACCCGCCTCTCCCGCCGCGGCAAAGGCGCCGCCCGCCATCAGAACCAACGGGGACGGCATCGGCGCTGCTAGGCACCTGAAAAAAGGTGAGCGCGCCAATCACCCACAGCCCGTATTCGTCCACCAGCGCCAGCCCGGCAGCGTTTCGCCCATTGCTGCGCCGCCAGAGGCCGCGCGCGCGCCTCGCGGATGCGCCGGGTCGGACCCGTAGACCATGACCACCACAAGGCGTATCGCGAACAGCGCCGCAAGGGTCACCGCCGCCGGCAGGCCGGCTGCCAGCACCGGAGGCCGTATTCAGCTGGCCGAAAGATTCATCTGGCCGAAAGCCGGTTCACCGGGCCTGCCAGCGGACAGGCACGCGTTTCGGGCCGCGAAAGGCCCAGCCGACGAAATCGACCTCGCCCGCAATCTCCAGGCCCTCCAGCCGCTCAAACAGCATCGGCAGCGCCACCTCGGAAATCAGCGCCCGGCTGGCGGCGGCGCCGGCGCAGAAATGCGGCCCCGCCCCGAAGGTGAGCGCCGCCGAGGTGTCGCGGGTGATGTCGAAGCGCTCCGGCTCGGCAAAATGGGCCGGGTCGCGATTGGCCGCGCCAAACATGAAGAACACGCGTTCGCCCGGCTCGAAGTGAACGTCGCGCACCGTCGCCGCGCGCGCCACCTCGCGCGGGCTCATGCCGATGGGGGCGATCCAGCGGGCGTATTCGGCAAAGGCATCCTGCCATGTCGCCGTGCCGGCGCGGATCAGCGCCAGCTGGTCGGGATGGCTCAGCAACGCCCAGGCGGTGCCGGCGATCACGTCGCGCGGCTCGTTCTGCCCGCCCGAAATGGCCAGCTTGATATTGGCGCGGATCGTCTCTTCGGGCAGTTGCGCGCGCTGCGATACCGCCAGAAGCCCCATTTCGGGCGTGTCGTCGGGGTTGGCCATCATCCGGTCGATATGGGCGTCGATCAGGGCTGTGGCCGCATGGCAGCGCGCTTCGGTCTCGGCGTCGCCGGTGTAATTGGCGATGCCGTCGATCATCCCCTGGCTGCACCGGTCCATTTCTTGCGCGCTCATCGAGGTCAGCCCGGTGATGACGCGCAGCGCCTCGCCGGCCAGCAGCATCGCGTAGTCGCGCACCAGATCGGCCTCCCCGCGCGGGGCGAGATCCTCCAGGATCGCCTGCGCGGCGGTGCGAAACGCCGCCGTCCAGTGGTCGCGCACCGTGCGCGGCGAAAAGGCGGCAAACGAGGCCCGCCGCTCGCTTTGGTGCGAATCGCCGTCCTTGCGCATCATGTTCTGCCCCATCAGCCGGGTCATCAGCCCGTCGGGCTGGTCCGAGGAAAACACGTCGATGCGCTTTTCCTGCTCGAAAATGTCGTCGCGCCGGGTGAACAGGGTCGCTCCCAGTTCGGGAACCCGGGCGATGGGGACCTCCTGTTGCAGTCGTGCAAGAACCGGGTAGGGGTCGGCATGGAATGCGGCCGGATCGATATTGAAAACGGGTGCGTCGGACATGGCTCTCCTCCCTTGCAACGTGGCGCGAATAGACAACAATCGCGCGCCGGCGGCAATGTCCCGTTTCTTCTGTCCCCTTCTTCTGTCCGCAAATATCCCGGGGCGCGGGGGCAGCGCCCCCGCACGAAGGCCGCGCCGCCTCAGCGCCCCAGCAGCTTCATGCCGGCTTCGATGCCCGCAAGCGTCATCGGCACCATGCGCTCGGCACCGATGATCTGGCGGATCATGCCGATCGACGAGATGCGCTCCCAGTCGCGAACGCGCATCGGGTTCAGCCACAGGCAGTCGGGCCATTGCGCAAAGGCCCGGCGCAGCCAGACCTCGCCGCTCTCCGGGTTCATGTGTTCGTTGGCACCGCCGGGCCAGGCAATCTCGTAGGGACTCATCGCCGCATCGCCGACAAAGATGCACTTGTAATCGGCCCCGTAGGTGCGCAGCACGTCCCGGGTCGGGATCTGTTCCGAGCTGCGCCGGGCGTTGTCGCGCCAGACGCCTTCGTAAAGGCAGTTGTGAAAGTAGAAATGTTCCAGGTGCCTGAACGCGGCGCGCGCCGCCGAAAACAGCTCTTCCACCACGCGCACATGCGCGTCCATCGACCCGCCCACATCGAGAAACAGCAGAACCTTCACCGCGTTGCGCCGCTCGGGCCGGGTCTTCACGTCGAGGTATCCGGCCTGGGCGGTGGCGCGGATGGTGCCGGGCAGGTCCAGTTCCTCCTCGGCGCCGTCGCGCGCCCATCGGCGCAGCCGTTTCAGCGCCACCTTGATGTTGCGCGTGCCCAGTTCCACGTGGTCGTCGAAATCGCGAAACGCGCGCCGGTCCCAGACCTTGACCGCGCGCCGGTGGCGGCTTTCGTCCTGGCCGATGCGCACGCCCTCGGGATTGTAGCCCCAGGCCCCGAAGGGCGAGGTGCCGGCGGTGCCGATCCACTTGCTGCCCCCCTGGTGGCGGCCGGTCTGTTCCTCGAGCCGTTTCTTCAGCGTTTCCATCAGCTTGTCGAAACCGCCGAGCGCCTCGATCTCGGCCATCTCGGCGGCGCTCAGGTGCTTTTCCGCCTGTTTGCGCAGCCAGTCCGCGGGCAGGCCGGCGGCCTGGACAAGCTGCGCGGCGGTGAGGGTCTCCAACCCGCCGAAACTGGCGGCAAAGGCGCGGTCGAACCTGTCGAAGTTGCGCTCGTCCTTCACCATCGCGCTGCGCGCAAGGTGGTAGAAGGCCTCCACGTCGTACTGTGCCAGCCCCGCCGCCATGGCATCGAGAAAGCTCAGGTATTCGCGCAGCGACACCGGCACGCCCGCGCGCCGGAGGGTCTCGAAAAACGGCAGGAACATCGGCTCAGGCCGCGCGCAGCAGCACGATCGTCACAAACATCCCCAGCACCGCGAAGATCAGCGCATGGATCGCCGCATACTGGGCAATGTCCTTGCCGTTGCCGTGCCGGCGCCGTGCTTTCCACGCCCCCAGCATGGCGCCGAAAACGGCCGATATGATCGCGATCATCCGCTTGCTCTCCTTCTGGCTTTCGGCGACAGGGCGGCAATCTCGGCCAGCCGTCTGGCGATCGCCTCGCCCGAGCCCAGACCATAGCGCGCCCAGCCGAGCGCGTCGAGGCGCACGATTCGCGCCTGCGCGCTGCGGCCCAGGTCTTCCAGGGCCTGCGCCTTGATCATGAGCAGCGAGGACAGCAGTTCCGCATTTTCCGCCGCCAGCGCCACCGGCGCATCGGCATCGACCATGTCAATTGCCGCGCGTGCGCGCCCGGCCGACAGCGCATAGGCGGCCAACTGCACGGCGACATGGGCGGCGTGCAGGCGCGTTTGCGGGCGGGCGCGAAAGATCGCCTCGGCCTGGGCGAAGGCCTCGAGTGCGGCGTGCGGATCGCTGCCAAGCGACACCCGGCCCAGGGCATA
>JALSRF010000149.1 GCA_026984895.1 Paracoccaceae bacterium | reverse complement strand
GTGCCCACCATCGCCTGTTCGCGCACCAGCACCGGGGTGTTCATCTCGGTCAGGGCGTGGTTTTCGGTGTGAAAATCCAGCATGAACTGCGCCAGCGCCCGGTTCAGCCGCGCCATGGCGCCGCGCAGCACCACGAAACGCGCGCCCGAAAGCTTCGCGGCGGTTGCGAAGTCGAGCCCCCCTGCGGCGGCAAGTTCGAAATGTTCGCGCGGCTGGAAATCGAAGGCGGGCGGGGTGCCCCATCTGCGGATTTCCACGTTGTCGTCTTCGCTTTCGCCGTCGGGCACGTCCTCGGCGACGATGTTGGGCAGTTCCAGCAGCAGCGCGCGCAGCTCGGCGTCGCGCGCGCGGGCGTCGTCTTCCAGCCGGGCGATTTCGTCCTTCTTGGCGGCAACAAGTGCGCGCAGGCGCTCGAACTCGGCGTCATCGCCCCTGGCCTTGGCGGCGCCCACCTGCTTGCTGGCCGCGTTGCGCTCGGCAAGCGCGGCCTCGGTCGCGGCGATGGCGGCGCGGCGGGCCTCGTCCAGGGCAAGAACGCGCGCCGAAACGTCGCCAAGCCCCCGGCGGGCCATGGCGGCGTCGAAGGCTGCGGGGTTTTCGCGGATGGCGCGGATGTCGTGCATGGCTGGTGTTCCCGTCTGAATCGCGTTCGGGTCGGGTTATGACCGATTTTGCGCCGGGGTGTAAGTGGCGCAGGGCCTGTCAGCCTTGTTGAAAAATGACGACGCCGGTCGCGAGGAACACAGCCAGCATGGCCGGGTCGATGCGGACCCTTTCCCCGGTGAACCAGGCATCGGCAAAACTGATACCGAGGCTGACGCCGACGGCGAAGAGGTAGGCGATACGGGCAGGGGGCATCATGACGACGCGGGGTTCGGTTCGGAGAGGGACGCCGGAAGCGGCCAGCGCCTGAGCACGGCCCAGGTGGCCAGGCCGGCGGGCACGGCAGCGATGGCCGTCAACAGCCTGTATTTCGCCTCGCGGGTTTCGAATTGCATGAGGTCCGCGCCCTGGAGCCATGCGATGATCAGATGTCCGGGATTTGTGCCCAGGACCAGCAGCGACAGGTTTGACAGGGCGGCAATGAAGCCGAGGAAGGCGTTGAACAAAAGGCCGATGAGCAGGCCATAAAAGGCGGCGGCAAGCAGGCCGACGGGAGGATGGCGCCAGAGACGCCGCGGGACGAACAGGAAGAGGATGACCGGAACGACCATCCACAGTGCCAGGCGCTTGTGCGCGAGATAGGCCGACAGGCGGGCTTCGTTCGGGGCAAGCGCGCTGTTGGTTTCCTGCAGGCCGCTGACCAGCCCGTGGGCCTCGATGGCGGCGACGTTCTGGCCCACCAGAGCCGAGGTGAACGCGTCTGCGAGGCCGCTCAGCAGGAAGGCGGCAACGATGGCAAGGGCAAAGCGGGCCGGTGCAGGGGTCATGGCCGATCGTCCTGCATCAGGTCCCGCGCAACCACGGCGGCGCAAATGGCGGCAAGAACGAAGTAGAGCGCCGGGGAGTGGGTGCCGCTGCCGCCCCTCAGGCCGCGCCAGGCGAGCAGAAGACCGAAGGCGAAGGTGGCAAGGGTAACGGGCCAGCCGGGCCAGCCGGATGACCCGGTCACAGGTCGGCCCGCGTTCTTGTGAGGGCGAAGCCGGCGAACAGGGGGGCATCGTTGGAAACGGCCATCGGCAACACCTTCCGACTGCAATGGTTACCAGGGGAAATTACCACCATGGCGGGGTGGGGTCAACACGCTCAGGTTGTGGTGCGGGCCCGGGGGCGAGGGCAGGCGGGTGTTCCCCGGTATCGCGTTCGGGTCGGGTCATGACCGATCTTGCGGCGGGGTGTAAGTGGTGGGGGCGACGCGCCATTTGTTGTATTCGGCCTCGAAGGATAGCGGGTCGAGTTCGGTATCGGGCCAATGGGCGGGGCGGGTGATGCCGGCGGGCAGGGTGACGCTGGCGTCACCGAAGATTGAATTGACCTGATCCTGGGAAATATTGACCATTGACCAATCAACCTCCCTCACTGACGCACCTCGAAGAGCAGCGTCAGTGAGGGAGGTTTTTTCGTCCAGATGCGCGCTCCAGAGGATTGCCCCGTCCAGATGCGCGCTCCTGAGGTTTGTCCCTTCCAGATGCGCGCTCCAGAGGATTGCCCCTTCCAGATGCGCGTCCCCGAGGTCTGCCCCGTCCAGATGCGCGCCCCCGAGGTTTGTCCCTTCCAGATGCGCGCGCCAGAGGTTCGCCCCTTCCAGATGCGCGCCCCCGAGGTTTGTCCCTTCCAGATGTGCGCGCCAGAGGTTCGCCCCTTCCAGATGCGCGTCATTCAGCCGGGCCTTCGTGAAATCGAGCTCGCGCAGATCAAACCCCTGCAGGTTGGCGCGGCGCAGGTCGATTCGGCCCTTTTGCAGTGTCACGCCGGGTATCTTTCGCAGCCGCCCCAGCACCTGGGCGGCGCGCTGCATGTCAGAGCGTTTGGGGGTCAGGCCCCGGGCCCATGTGCCCAGAGCGCCCGGCGTGGCATCCTCTGGCGGCTCTTCCGGCGGGTGTTCCGCCGAAAGTTCCACCACATAGACCGACAGCAGGCTGGCGACGCGATCCGCGGCCTCGGGGCGTTCGTGCACCAGCCCTTCCAGCCGGTCGATGGCGGCGTTGCGGGCCACCAGATCGTCCTGCCATTCGCTCAGCACCCTTTCCTCGGCCCCCTGGCCCGTCACGCGGGTCACCTGGCGGCGGGCGGACAGGCCTTCGCTGGCGTCATTGATCTTGTCGTTGAACAGGGCTTCTTACTGCGTGCCGGTCTGGCGCTCATTCGTCCAGACACGGATCAGCGCCAGCGGCGTTCCGATGATGCCGCCAAGCGCGGTCAGCAGGCCGACGAAGGACAGCACATACCAGCGCAGGTTGTCGGGGTCTTTGGTGGCAATGCCGCTGGCAAGGATATGCCAGCCCACGAGACCGAGCATGGCCACGACAGCGACAAGCAGCAAGAGCAGGACAGGCGCAAAAGCGATGGCAAAGTAGAAAATGCCGTTCAGCCAGGCTTTGTCGGTCGGGCGCCAGGGGGCTGGTTTGCCCATGCGGATGTTGTTGAGGGCAAACAGCACAAAAAGGCACAGCGCCGCAAACCATGTCAGCGGCGAATAGGCCACGGGCTGAATCCAGTCTTCGACCAACAATCTTCCCCTTCGCGCCCATAATGGCAGGGCGGGTGGGCTTGGCAAGGGTTCGCGGTATTGCGCCCGGCCCCGCGGCCCGGCGCCGGCACAGACCGCGCGCTATTGGCGCGGCAATGTCGGCGGGAAAATCGGGCGGCCCCTTGCTTGCCATCGCTCCGGCCCACATATAGGGTGCGCGCCAATCGAGGGGGCGCTATTTGCCCCGCAACAAAGGACAACCACATGTTCATCACGCCTGCCTACGCGCAAGCGGCCGGGGGCGGCGCCGGGGGCGCCATCGCCAGCTTCGTTCCGCTGATCCTGATCTTCGCGATCATGTATTTCCTGCTGATCCGTCCGCAGCAGAAGAAGGTGAAGGAACATCAGGCGATGGTCGAGGCGCTGCGCCGTGGCGATCAGGTCGTCACCCAGGGCGGCATCATCGGCAAGGTGACGAAGATCAGGAACGAGACCGAGGTCGAGGTCGAAATCGCGAAGGACGTTCGGGTGCGGGTGGTAAAATCGACCATCTCGCAGGTGCTGT
>JALSRF010000148.1 GCA_026984895.1 Paracoccaceae bacterium | reverse complement strand
GCGCCCCCCCTGCCGGCGGCCGCTGGCGAGGCGTCGCTCGTGCGGCTGGCCACCATGCCCGACGGGGCCGAGGTGACCGGGCTCAGCCGCACCGTGCTGGGCGAGGTCTTCCTGAACGCGCAGCACCCCGGCGGCAAGAATACCTTCACACAGGGCGTCTCTGCGGCGCGCCTGGGCTACATCGCCGGCTTTGCCGACGGCGGCGGCTACGACGGGCCCGGCATGGATCTGCCGCCCGAGGACGCGCGCGACAACGTGGCGGTGGCCGCGGGGCGCTATGTCACCCTGGCCAGGGCCGGCGAAACGCTGGGCTCGGGCGAGGTTCTGGGCGGCGTCTACGACACTTCGGGCAAGCTCATGTATGTGTCAAACGCGCCCGATTACAACGGGTTCATCCCCACCGGCGCGAACAGCGCCTATCTCTATACCGGCTGGGAAGGCGCCGGGCGCGAGGGCGCCGGGGCGATCAGCCGGCTGTCGCTCAACCGGGTGGACGGGGTCTGGCAGGCCGACCTGTCGTCGTCGCGCATGGTCGATCTTTCGCCCATCGACGGCGGGCAGGTGCTGTGTTCGGGGGTGGTGACCCCCTGGGGCACGCCGCTTCTGGCCGAGGAGTATTTCTACTACAACACCGCCGTCTGGAACCACCCCGACAACTACAACGCCGATGAAAAGCCGGGCTTTGCCGGGGGCGACGACAAGAGCTACATCAAGCCGGTCAACATGCAGCGCTACCTGGGGAAGATGGCCAACCCCTATCGCTACGGCTACATGATCGAGATCGAAAACGCCGCCTCGGCCGATGGCGAAAAGCTGGTCAAGCATTACGCCACCGGGCGGCTCAGCCACGAACTGGCCGAGGTCATGGCGGACGCGCGCACGCTCTACATGACCGATGACGACAGCGCCGGCTACAGCGACAAGGTCTACAACACCGCTTCGGGCGGCGTGTGGTTCAAGTTCGTGGCCGACCGGCGCGGCGACCTGAGCGCCGGCACGCTATACGCCGCCAGGCTGACGCAGGACGCGGGCAGCGATCCGCGCAGCACCGGCTTTGACGTCAGCTGGATCAAGCTGGGCCATGCCAGCGATGCCGAGATCGCCGGCTGGATCGCCGAATACGACGACGTGAAGGTTTCGGATTACGTGGACGGTCAGACCAACTACATTTCCGACGACGAGATCGTGGCCTATGCCGAGGGCGTTTCGGGCACCGACATCAACGGCGACGGCACCGTTTCCAGCGCCCCGGACGCGCGCGCGGCCTTCCTCGAATCGCGGCGCACGGCGGCGGCGCTTGGCGCCACCAACGAATGGGACAAGCTGGAAGGCGTGACCGCCGCGAACGGCAAGCTCTACCTGGCGGCCACGGCCATTTCCTACACCATGGACAAGAGCTGGGGCGTCAAGGACTGGTCCACCGGCGAGATCGACAAGAGTTCGGGCGGCGACATCGCGCTCAACGCCGAGGGCTGCGGCGCGACCTATGTCGGCGCTGTCGGCCCGGATTACAACGTGACCCGGCTGGATCCGCTGGTGGTCGGCCGGACCACCGCCGATGGCCAGTGCGATGTCAACCTGCCGGCCAACCCCGACAACATCCTGGCGCTCGGTGACGGCGCTCTGCTGATCGGCGAGGATTCGGGCAAGAAGCACCATCCGCTGGACATGATCTGGCTGCTGAAATAGCCCGGGGGCCGGTTGCAACCGAAAAGACGCTGCCCGCCCTGGGCGGCGTCGTGTTCCCGGCGGGGGGCGCAAGCGGAGGCACAGGCGAAGGCGCAGGGGGGCCGGTTGCGCGGGCCGCTCATGGACAGTCCGCAAGATGCAGGGCGGCGGCGCTGCCGCGCTGATCAAGCGGGCCGGGGTCGCGGTGTCGCGGTGTTGACGCCATGGCCGCGCGTGCCCGGTTGCGCCCATGAAAGGCGCCGCCACCGGTGTCGGCGCGGCACTGGCCTTGTCGAAAGGGGGGCGAACAAGGGGGGCAGATCAAAGCGGGGCAGATCAGCGCATGGCATGTGGCGCCAGCGCGCAGCTGCCGTGCCCGGGGAGCGCGGGCGCCGCCTCGTGCCTGTGCCCGCCCGGGCGGCCGTCCGCCCCCGGGTGTGCGCTGCGCCGAATCCGGCGCCGAATCCGGCCATGTGCGACGGGCTCTAGAACCCCAGGCCTTCGTATTTCTTCTTGAACTTCGACACCCGCCCGCCGGTGTCCATCAGCCGGGTGCCGCCGCCGGTCCAGGCCGGGTGCACGCTGGGGTCCACGTCCAGCGAAAGCGTGTCGCCTTCCTTGCCCCAGGTCGATTTCATCTGGACCACGTCGCCGTTGGTCAGCTTGACGTTGATCAGGTGGTAGTCGGGGTGCAGGTCCTTTTTCATCACGCTGCTCCTTTACGCCTTGTCGCCGTCAAGCGGCTTGTAGTGGGTGTCCTCGGCAATCCGCGCCGACTTGCCGCGACGGGTACGCAGGTAATACAGCTTGGCGCGGCGAACCCGGCCGCGACGCACCACGGTGATGCTGTCGATATTGGTCGAGTAAAGCGGAAACACGCGCTCCACGCCCTCGCCGAAGGAAATCTTGCGCACGGTGAACGACCCGGCAATGCCCTTGCCGTTCTTGCGGCTGATGCAGACGCCTTCGTAGTTCTGCACCCGGCTGCGCGAGCCCTCGGTCACCTTGTAGCCAACGCGCACGGTATCGCCGGCCTTGAAATCGGGGATGTCCTTGCCAAGCGCGGTGATCTGCTCGGCTTCCAGTTCTGCGATCAGGTCCATCTGATCCACTCCTAAATTGCCCGGGGTTTGCCCCCGAAGATGTCTCGCGGCCTCATTGCTCTGCGTCTTCGTCCGGGTCCCTACCGTGCCTTGCACAATAAGCCCGCCAGAGGTCAGGTCGTCGTTCCCTGGTCAGCCTTTCGGCCATGGCCCGCCGCCAGTCGGCGATGGCCCCGTGATGGCCCGAGCGAAGCACTTCGGGTATCTCGCGGCCCTCCCAGCGGGCGGGTTTCGTATACTGAGGATATTCAAGCAGAAAATCCGAGAAGCTTTCCTCCTCCGTCGATGCCTGATTCCCGAGCACGCGGGGTATAAGCCGAACACATGCATCAATCAAGGCCTGTGCCGCGATTTCGCCGCCGGTGAGGATGAAGTCGCCCAGGCTGACCTCTTCGATGCCGCGGGCCTCGATCACGCGCTCGTCCACGCCCTCGAAACGGCCGCACAGAAGCGTCACGCCGTCGGCGCGCGCAAACCGCCGTGCCATGGCCTGATCGAACGGCTTCCCGCGCGGCGACAGATAGACAACCGGCCAGTCGGCGGCGGGCCTTGCGCCCCGGGCCGCCTGGTCCAGCGCGCGGGCGACGACATCGGCGCGCAGCACCATGCCCGCACCTCCGCCCGCCGGCGTATCATCAACGTTGCGATGCCTGCCCTCGCCGAACGGACGCAGGTCGATGGTTTCGAGCTGCCACACCCCGTCCCTCAGCGCCTTGCCGGTCAGGCTTTCGCCCAGCACCCCGGGGAAGGCATCGGGCACAAGCGTGATGACCCTGGCCGTCCAGGCGCCGGCGATGGAGTTTTCGGCCATCAGGTCGCGCGGACGGGTGCTGGCGGCTATGGACTTGCGCCCATGCGATCGGATCGGGGGTTTGCTGGTCATGCCCCGGCCAATATCGCAAACCGCCAGCACCTGCAAAGGGAGAGCCGGGCGATGCCCGGCATGCCTCCG
>JALSRF010000147.1 GCA_026984895.1 Paracoccaceae bacterium | reverse complement strand
GTGCGCGGGCGGGCAAAGAGCAGCTTGAGAAGGGCGACCGTGGCCGCGCTTGACGTCGCGCCCAGCCACAGCCCGATGGCCAGCCGCCCCCTGCCGGCAAGCCAGAGCGCCAGGCTGAGCCCCACCATCAGCGTGATCACGGTGTTCCGGTCGCCCAGAGCCGTCACCAGGGTGAAGAAGCGGATCAGGCCCGGGTCGCGGAATGCGAAAAGGAGCCTGGCCAGGCGGCGATCCAGGGCCACGATCGGCCCGCCGTGCACCACCTGCCAGGCCAGCGCCGCGAACAGGGCCAGCGCAAGCAGCAGAGCCGCCAGGAAAAGGGTTGTCGCCAGGCCGCCCGGGCGCGACGGGTCGAACCGGCGGGCGACGATCCGGGCCGTGCGCGGGTGGCGGGCGATCCAGCCGGCCACATCGGGGTTTTCGGCAACGGCGCGCAGGACCGCGCGCAGCAGCGAGCGCGCCAGCGGCAGCGCGCGCCAGATGCGCGAGACGACGAACCACAGCGCAACCAGCGCCGCCAGAACCGCGCCCGAAAACAGGATCGTCCGGGTGGCGGCGCCGCCAAGCACGCTCAGCGAATTGCCCAGGAAATAGCCCGCCGCCAGCAGGGCCGGCGCCTGTATCGCCGCGCTGGCCAGGTTCCAGGCCAGAAACCGCCGCCCGCCCATTCCGGCCAGCGCCGCGGCGAAGGCGACGAAACCCGACACCGGCCCGAGGAACCGGCCGATCACCATGGCAAAGCCGCCGTATCGCGAAAGCAGCCGGCGCGCGCGCTCGGCCTTGCCGGAGCCGTTGCCCGGGCGGCGCGCCAGCCCGCGCGCGGCAAGCCGGCCCAGGTGAAAGCTGCCGGTGCCCCCCAGGGCCGAGCCGAGGGCGACGAACCAGGCCATGTCGAAATAGTCCACCGCCCCCTGTTCGACCAGCATGCCGGCGGTCACGATGGCAAGCGCGCCGGGCACGAAAAGCCCGGTCAGCATGAAGGCTTCGAGCAGGCAGATCAGGCCCACGATCCAGTAGGTCCACAGCCCCAGCGCCTGAAGCGAGGGCAGGAGCTGGTCAAGGGGGATCATCGCCGTGCGCCGTGGCCGCGCTCAGGCGCCAAGCCCGGCAAGGATCCGTGCGGCCTCGTCTCCCGGGGCGCTCAGGGCGGTCCGGTCCTCGCCGGGAAAAAAGCGCGCGCGCACCGCCGTCGGCATCGGCGCAGGGGTCAGGATTTCGACGTCAAATCCGGCCGAGGCGCTTTCGGCGCGCCAGCTTCTGACCAGCGCCATCTGCGCGGCCTTGCTGGCCCCGTAGTAGCCGAAGAACTTTGCCCCCGCGCGCGCATCGTCGAAAAACAGCGCCCGCGCGCCCGGGGTCAGGTTCAAGAGCGGTTCGATCATCTTGATCAGCGTGGCTGTGGCGGTGACATTCACCTTCAGCGACCGGTCCAGATCGGCGCTTTCCAGGTGCGCGCTCGGGGTCAGCGGCGCGGCGTAGATGGCGGTATGGGCCCAGAGGTTCAGCCGGCCCCAGCGGTCGTAGATCGAGCGGCCAAGCTGGGCCATGGCCTCGGGTTCGGTCACGTCCATGGGGGCCAGTGTGGCGCTGCCGCCCGCCGCGCGGATACGGTCGTCCAGTTCTTCCAGACCGCCCACGGTGCGCGCCACGGCGATCACGTGATGGTCGCGCGCCAGGGCAAGCGCCAGTGCCGCGCCAAGCCCGCGCGAGGCGCCGGTCACAAGCGCGATCCTGGTGTCGGGGCTCTGTCGGTGCGGCTGCATTGCGTTCTGGGACATGGGCGTTCAATCTCATTCGCGCGGCGCGCTGGCAAGCGGTTTTCCTTGACAACGGCCCTGGTGCGGCGAAAAACAGCGGCAGGAAACCGCAAACAGCAACAAGGATTTCACCATGACCCCAGCCGACAATGACACGGTTCTGTCGCGCGCGCTGATCGGCTCTGACGCGCTGGCCTGGAAGGCGGCGCTGGTTCTTGGAGGCTCGGCGCTGATCGCGATTTGCGCCCAGATCAGCGTGCCGATGTATCCGGTGCCGATGACGCTGCAGACCCTGGCGGTGCTTGTGGTCGGGCTGACCTTCGGCGCGCGGCTGGGGGTGGTGACGCTGCTGGCCTATCTGGCGCAAGGCGCGCTGGGGCTTCCGGTCTTTGCAAACGGCGGTTTCGGTCCGGCGGTGCTGATGGGGCCGACCGGCGGCTACCTTTTCGGATTCGTCGCCGGCGCGGCGGTTACCGGCTGGCTGGCGGAACGTGGCTGGGACCGTTCGGTCGCGCTGACCGCGCTGGCCATGGCGATCGGCAACGCGGTGCTTTACCTTCCGGGCCTGGTGCAGCTTCAGGCGGTCACCGGCGCGCCCTGGGACAAGGTCTGGGCGTGGGGCGCGGGGCCGTTCCTCCTGGGCGATGCGGTCAAGCTGGCGGTGGCCGCGCTGGCCGTTCCCGGCGCGTGGGCGCTGCTGGGCCGGCTGCGCCGCTGAAGGCGCCCATACCCGATCCCGTGGCGCTGCCGGTGTCCGCGCCTGATTCCGGTGCCGGTGCCGGCGCCGGTCTCCGAGGCCGGAAGACGGGCCGTCGCCGGGGGCCTCGTTGACGCGCGCATCAGGGGGCCGCGCTGGCAATCCGGTGCGCATTTGCCATCACCGGCAGGGTGATGGTGGTTGCGGGGATGGCCGGCAGCACCGAGGCATCCACAACATGCACGCGCTCCAGCCCCGCCGGCCGCCCCAGGACGTCGCTCTGGGCGGCGCGCGGGTTCTGCGACATGGGCAGGCTGGCCCCGGCGTGGAAACTGCTGCCCGGCGTCCCCTGGCGCATGGCAAGGCCAAGCGTGATCAACCCGCCCCGGCGCATGGCCGCGCCCAGGCGCCGGCGCGCCCGTTGCAGGATCCCGGCGCTTCGGGCATTATCTTCGATCGCCACGCGAAGGCGCCCATCGGGCGCCAGGCCAAGGGACATGTGCGCCGAATGGTGCGAATGCGCGAAGAGTTGCGCCACGACGAGACGACGCGCGAGCGCCTGAAACGCCGGGCGCGCCAGTGCCAGGCCGGCGGCGTAACTGGCGGTCAGATCGGCGGCGAAATATTCGTTCCAGGTGTAGATCTGCGCATGCACCGTGTGGGCCGAAACCTCGGGCGCATCGATTTCGGCGAAAATCTGGGGCAGGGTGGTCAGCGGCATGCGGTCGGGCCGGCGCCGGTTGCGCCAGCGCTGAAGCATCGGAACGAAGGCCTGCTGGCTGTCGCGCAGTTGCAGCTGTCGAAGCGGCCCCGAGGCCAGCACGATGCGCGCGGTTTCCAGGACTCCGGCGGCGATGAACAGGCGCGCGCCCTCCAGCGCCTGACCGCCGGCCAGCCTCACCCGCACCCCGTTTCCGGTTTCCTCGAAGCTGCGCGCAAGGGAGCCGGGGCGGTGCGTGAAACCGGGGTGCCGGGCGAGGCGGTCAAGCTGGCGGGTGGCCGACCAGATATGCCCCCAGGGGCACCCGTGCAGGCACATCCCGCAGGCCGTGCACGCGCCGGATACGGCGGTGCGCGCCCGGCCGACGGTGACGCCCAGGGCTCTGAGCGCATCGGCCCGGGCCGACAGCCGGTCGAGCAGCGCGCGCGCCTGGGCAGAGGCGGGGATCGGCGCGGCGCGCGCCATCGGCACGGCCGGGAACAGTTCGGCAAGCGCGTCCTGCTGTCCGGCCATGGGCACGAATTCGAGCACCGCGCGATAATGCGCGGCCAGGTCGGCCTCGCCAAGGGGCCAGCCGGCCATGTCCTTTTGCCGATAGGGTAGCATCGCCGCCCCCCACAGGTTCGACAGCCCGCCCACGGCGCGCGAGGCGCGCAGCCCGAACGCCGCTGGCGGGTCCGCAACGGTGGCCTGCGCCGGCTCCATCGCGTGATCCGAGCCGAAGCGGCGGGTCTGGCCGGCGGGGGTGCGAAACTGCGGCGCCGTCCAGGCGTGCCGCTGGGCGTCGCTCCAGGTTTCCGGGGGGCTGGCGGCCATCTCGGCGCGCCGTTTCTCCTGCCCGGGGTCCAGCCGGCGCCCGCCGTCGATCATCAGCACCGGGCGCCCGCGCGCAATCAGGGCCGTTGCCGCCGCCACCCCCGACGGGCCCGAGCCGATGACGATATCGGGCCGTTCATTCACGGCGAAAGACGAGCACATTGCCATCGCCAAGCGTGCCGGCGAAGCGTTTGACCAGCTTCACCGTGGTGCCGATGTCCGCATCCAGCGCCCCGACCTTGCGCAGCCCGCGCGCCGGGAAGGCGACCACGATCAACATCGGGCCGTCTTGCGCGCGCGCGGCGAGATAGTCGGCGTCGCTGGAAATCTCGCCCCAGCCGGCCCCGTAAAAGCCGTTGAATACCTGGGCCGGATAGCCGACGGCATAGACGCGCTCTCCGGGGCGGCGGATTTCGCGCACATAGGCCAGCGCCCCGACCAGGTTCTGCTTGGGCGCCAGGTAGTTGCGCGCGGCCAGAGGCAGCGACACCAGCACCATGGCCAGCGATGCGGCCAGGAAAATCCGCCGAGCGTCCCAGCCGGCGATGCGTGCCGCCCAGCCGCTGACCAGGCGCAGGCCCAGCACGACAAGCAGCATGACAAAGCCGATGTCGGCAAAGAAGAAACGCGGCCAGATGCGCATTCCCAGCACGCTCAGAAGCACCAGCGCAAGCCCGATATGCAGGGCCACGACCGGGGCGAAAAGCGGCGCCGCGCGCCTGGCGGCAACCCCGCCGAGAACCGTCAGGGCGATCAGCAGAACCGCGGCGATCCCCGGCACCGGGCCAAGGTTGCCCAGCCCGGTGCGCATGCCTTCGAGCAGCGACCAGAGCGGGTTCCGGTATTCGACCATCACATCCACGGCGGAACTCTGCGAGACCCCGCCGATCACCTCCAGCAGGCTGGGCAGGAGCGGGGCATAGAGCAGCAGGGTCAGCACGCCCCCGAGAACATAGGCAATGAGCGGCAGGCGCACCCGGGCGGGCTGCACACGCCCCCGGGCGGCATCCGCCGCGATCAGCGCCAGCCAGGCCAGCCCCTGCGCCACGAACAGGAAGGCGCCGGTCAGGTGGGTGAAGACCGCCAGCGCCAGAACCACCGCATAGCCGATCCAGGGGCCAGGTTTCGGCCTGTCCAGCCCGCGCAGGAAGAAGATCATGCCCAGGGTGGCGAAAAACGCCAGCCCGGTATAGCCGCGCGCATTCTGCGAAAACCAGATGTGATGGTAGGAGACCGCCAGCAGCAGCGCCACGAGATGGGCGATCCTGGTTCCGGCGATGTCGCGCGCCAGCACCCACATCGCCGCAATCGCGCCCAGGGCGAACAGCAGCGCCGGCAGGCGGATGACCCAGGGCTGTTCGCCGAAAACCGAAATCGCCGCCTTGGACAGCAGGTTGAACAGATAGTGGAAATTCATCTGGTAGCCCTGCATCATTTCGCCCAGGGGCAGGCGCAGATGGCGTTCCACGGTCAGGATTTCGTCATACCACAGCGGCGCGTTCAGGCCGGGGATGCGCGCGGCCAGCGCCAGGGCGAGGATCGCGGACAGCCAGAGCAGGTCGCTTCGTGCGAGGGGCGCGCGCGGCATCGGCATCTCAGTGCGCCTTCTTCGCCCGCACGAGCAACAGCATCTCGTAGTTCGGATCGTGGGTTTCCAGTTCCGCCGGGTCGATTTCCGATGCGCCAAGCCCATGCAGGTTGCAGATGCAGGTGAATACGTTTCCGACGGCAGTGACTTCGACGTTTTCCGCTTTGAAAACAGCGCCGAACAGGCGTTTCTTCGACTGACTGGTAAAATGCCAGTATTCGCCCCAGTCGTCCACGCCCTCGCGCCGGGCAACCCGGGTCATGCCGTGGCTGGTGCACAGCACCACCCCGCCCGGTTTCAGGATGCGGTGCAGCGTGGCGATGGCCTTGTCCACCTCGTAGATCATCTGCAGGGTCTGGGTGATGATGATGCAGTCAAAGCTGTTGTCGGGGATCTGCGGCGCATCGGTCAGATCGGCCACGATGGTGGCCTGGGGGTTGCCCTCGACATAGTGCAGCACGTCTTCGCGGCTCACCCGTTCGCCGCCGAACTTGCGGATGTAGCCCGGGTCGCCCATTTCCAGCACCCGGCCCCGGATGTCCTGCGCGTGGCGGGCGAGGAACTGTTCGATGTAGTAGCGTTCGATGGTCAGGAGTTCGCGGTCCTGGCCGAAAACGGCGCTGATCGGGCTCAGCCGGCGCAGGCCGCCGAAATCGACGCTGCCAACGGGCACCGACTGCAGCTTGTGGAGCCGCTGCTGCTTGCGGATCCATTTGCGCAGGCGCTCGGGCAGCAGCACGGTCGCGGTATCGCGCACCAGTTTCTCGATGCGGGCCGCCGGCGTCACTGCACCGCCTCGCAGCGTTTTTCGGCGATGATGTCGGTGATGATCTGGTCCAGGGTTCGCTCCGGCTTGAAGCCGGTCAGCTTCTGCAGCTTGCTGACGTCGGGCAGGCGGCGGTCCATGTCCTCGAACCCCTCGGGATAGACGTTTTCATAGGGGATGAGCTCGATCTTCGAGGGCGAGTTGGTCAGCGCGATGACCCGGCGGGCCAGATCGCCGATGGTGATCTCTTCGCTGGTGCCGATGTTGAAGACCTGG
This sequence comes from Paracoccaceae bacterium, assembly GCA_026984895.1. Classification (GTDB taxonomy): domain Bacteria; phylum Pseudomonadota; class Alphaproteobacteria; order Rhodobacterales; family Rhodobacteraceae; genus JAJRUE01. Next base: position 9,193 of record JALSRF010000147.1, on the reverse strand, counting down.
CCGATGGCGGCGGGCCTGTCCATCAGGCGCACCAGCGCCTCGACGACATCCAGAACATGGCCGAAACAGCGGCTTTGCCGACCGTCGCCGTGCACCATCAGCGGCTTGCCGTAAAGTGCGTTCTGCACGAAGTTGGGCAGCACCATGCCATAGCGCCCGGTCTGGCGCGGGCCGGTGGTGTTGAAGAACCGCAGGATCACCACCGGAAGGCCGCGTTCGCGGTGGAAGGCGAGGGCAAGGAACTCGTCCAGCTGTTTCGAGCAGGCGTAGGACCAGCGAAGGTTCACGGTGGCACCCAGGGTCAGGTCCGAATCCTCGCGAAACGGGAAGCTGGCGGTCTTGCCGTAGACCTCGGAGGTCGAGGCCAGGAAGACCGGCGTGTTATCCGCCAGCGCCGCCCTGAGCACATTTTCGGTGCCGGTGACATTGGTCAGGATCGAGCGGCTGGGCTCGTCCATGATCAGTTTCACCCCGACGGCGGCGGCAAGATGAAACACCATGTCCGCCTTGCGGGTCAGCGCGTCGACGAGACCCGGGTCGAGAATGTCGCCTTCCACCAGTTCGAACGCCGGGTTGCCGCTCAGGGCCCGCAGGTTGTCCAGCCGGCCGGTGGAAAGATTGTCCAGCGCGCTGACCTGGTGCCCTTGCGCGATCAGGCGTTCGGCAAGATGCGAGCCGATGAAGCCGGCGCCGCCGGTAATGAGGATATGCATGGAACCCCGCGTAAAATCATTTCAATCCGATGCCCGGGCTTATAGCATGGGCCTGACGGCGCGGCCACACGGGCGATGGATGCGAGGCTCCGGTGGAAACAATGCCGTGGATTGCGTGCAATCGGAGATGCAGGAGCGCCAGTCGTGATCGGAACTTCCGGCAAGCTGACTGCCCTTGACGGCAGGAACGTCGCGCTGACCGGCGGCGGCGGTTTCATCGGCGAACGCGTGGCCGCGGTGCTGGCCGGGGCGGGGGCGCGGGTGACGGCGTTGCTGCGCTCGCGTCACGGCGCGGCGCGGTTGCGCGCGCTGGGCGCAACGGTCGCGGTCGTGCCCCTGTCCGGCGCAGACGACCGGCTGGTGCGGGCGCTGGAAGGCCGGGACGCGGTGGTGCACGCCGCCTATGACATGCGCGCGGGGGCGGCGGAAAACATGGCGGCCTTCGATGCGCTCTTCGAGGCGGCCGGGCGGGCCGGCGTCGGGCGGTTCGTGCAGCTGAGCTCGGTCGTGGTCTATGACGACTGGCCCGGTGGCGTGCTGAACGAAGACAGCGCGGTGTCGGACGGGATCGCGGGCAGTTACCGGCAGGCCAAGATCGAGATGGAAAGGCGGCTGCTTGCCGGCGGCTTCGAGGCGGCGATCCTGCAGCCGACGATCGTCTACGGACCCGGCAGTGCGCTGTGGACGACGGCGCCGATGGCGGCCCTCGCGTCGGGCGGGGTGGTGCTGCCCGATCCCTGCGGGAACTGTCCCGCGGTTCATGTGGATGACGTGGCGGCGGCGGTGGCGCTGGCGCTGGCCGCCGGCGACATCGGCCGGGAAAGGTTCCTGATCAGCGGGCCGGACGCACCGGGCTGGCAGGCGTTCTTCGAGGCATACCGCAGCCTTGTCGGGCGGGGCGAGGTCCGCCTGGTGCCCGCCGGGCAGCTGCATGCCCGGCTTGGCGCCGCCGCCGCCACCACCGCCGCCGCCACCGCCGCCGCCGGCCCGGCGCCCGGCCCGGGGCTGGCCGCGCGGGTGTCGGCGCGTGCGCGCAGGCTGGTCGGCTCGCGCCGGTTCGAGCGCATGTTGTCGGCGGCGCGCCGCCTGCGCCGCGGGGGGCTGCGCTGGCCCGATGCGCAGGCGCTGGCGCTTTATGAGTCGTCCCCGGTGATCTCGATCGAAAAGGCGGCGATGCGGCTTGGCTATGTCCCTCGGGTTGATTTTGCGGAAGGAATTTCGCGCCTTGGCGGCACTTCGAGGGCGGCGTTTCGCGCCCAGGGTGCCGATCGGATGAACAAAGCCTGAAAAAAGACGGTATTTGTGAATTTTCGTCGCGTCGTGACCCGGGGTTTGCGAAAACCGTTTTGGTCCGGGCAGCGGCGTGCTAGAGGGCGGCATGGTGTAATGTAACGAGCGGGATGTGGAGTTGATGACGACCAGCTTTTCTTTGTTTACCGATCTCAAGGATCGGATTTCATCGGGCAATGCCAGGGCGATGACCGTCGGGTTGGGCTATGTCGGCCTGCCCATGGCGCTGACCATACACGAATCGGGCTACGACACCGTCGGTTTCGACATCAACGAAACCCGGGTGGCGCAGATCAATGCCGGCGAGCAGGTGATTTCCTACTTCCCGGAGGACCGCATCTCGAACGCCGTGTCCAGCGGCCGGTTCCGGGCGACGTCGGATGCCGCGCAGATCGCCGAGCGCGACGTGATCCTGATCTGCGTGCCGACGCCGCTGGACGCGCAGCGCAACCCCGACCTGACCTATGTGCGGGCCGCCGGCGAGACCATCGCCAGGCATCTGCGCCCCGGCCAGCTTGTGGTGCTGGAAAGCACCGTCTGGCCCGGCGCGACCTCCGGCGTGCTCAAGCCGATCCTCGAGACGAGCGGGCTCAAGGCGGGGCGCGACTTCTTCATCGGCTTTTCGCCCGAACGCGAAGACCCCGGCAATGCCGTGCATCACACGCGCAACATTCCCAAGGTCGTGGGGGCCGACGACAAGGCCTCGCGCGATCTCATGGAACTGTTCTACGGGCGGATCGTCGATACGCCGGTTCCGGTCAGTTCTTCGGCCACGGCCGAGGCGGTGAAGCTGGCGGAAAACAGTTTTCGCACCGTGAACATTGCCCTGGTGAACGAAATGAAGGTCGCCTTCGATGCCATGGGCGTGGACGTCTGGGAGGTGGTCGATGCGGCCGCTACCAAGCCGTTCGGCTACATGCCGTTCTACCCGGGTCCGGGGATCGGCGGAGACTGCATCCCGGTGTCGCCGGCCTACCTTTCGTGGCGCGCGCGCGACGTCGGTTCGTCCACGCCGATCATCGATCTGGCGCGTTCCAGCAACGACATGGCGCCCGATTCGGTGGCCGCGCGGGTGGCCGCCGGGCTGATGACCGAACGCGGCATCGCCGCAAGCGACGCGCGCGTGCTGATTCTGGGCGTGGCCTACAAGCGCGACGTGGAAGACACCCGCGTCAGCCCGGCGCTTGCGGTGCTGAAGCGCCTCGAAGAGATGGGCGCCGCGTGCGAATACCATGACCCGTTCTTCCCGGTGATGCCGCTGACCCGCGACGACCCGGATCTGGCGGGGCGCAAGTCGGTGGAGCTGAGCGCGGAAAACGTCGCCGGGTTCGATGCCGTCGTGCTGCTTACCGATCACAGCGACGTGGACTACGAACTGGTGGCCCGCCACGCGCGGCTGCTGTTCGACAGCCGCAACGTCTTTGACGCCCGGGGCATCGAGGTGACCGGCGGACCGCTGATCAAGGTCTGATCGTCACACCGCCGAAAGAAACGGCGCGGGCGCGACCGGCGGTCACCGAAGCCAGTGGCCCAGGTCGCGCCCGATCATCTTTTCCAGGGCGCGAATTTCATCTGCCAGCCGGTCCTTCAGGATCCGGCGCGCCTCTTCGCTGATCGTTTCCGGGCGTTTCAGATTGGCGGCGGCGATGCGGTCGCGGATGGCCCAGCGAAGGTTGCGCGGCACCACGCGCCCGATAGCGCCGGTGAGCGGATTCGGCTTCATCAGGAAATCCTGCAGCGCCCGGTTCTTCGGCACGCCGCCGGCGTTCAGCCGACGCGACATGTCGGGCACGAAATCGGGATCGGCGCCGATGAAGGCGTAAAGATCGCGCATCAGCGTTTCGGGTGCCTCGGTATAGTCTTCATACAGCCGGATGAAGATCTGCCTGCGCTCGAAAAGGCGCAGGTAGCGGGCAAGCTGCTCGCCATAGCGCGGGAACCGGGAATAGGCGAACAGCGGCTGCCAGCCGGCTTCGATCCGCTGATTTTCCAGCATAAGCGCCTGCTTAAAATCGCGTTCCGGCTCGATCGCCTGCTTGGTGGCATAGAGGAAATGCGAAAACGCCTGTTCGATGGGGTTGCGCAGGATCACGACAAGGCGCGTGTCGGCCCGGTGGGCATGGATGCGCCGGGCCGCCTGCGGCGCGTAGAGATACAGCGGCGAGGCCTCGCCGCGAATGGCCCCGCGCGGGGCCTCGGCAAACAGTTTAAGATAGGAATTTTCGCTTGTAATCGAGTTGTTTATATAGTCCGCGCCGGGCCCCTGGCAGTTCAGGGCCTCGCCCTCGAAGGCGAAAAAGTTCGGCTCCTTGACCTCGGGCATGAAGACCTGCGGATGCTGGCGCAGGTAGTTGTGCAGCGCGGTGGTGCCCGCCCGCGCCGCGCCGATGACCAGGAATTCGGGAAATCGGTTCAACGGCTCTTTCCCCTGCTGCGATGCGGCCCCCGGCGGGACCGGCACGGGGGTTTATTGCACCGCAGAGGTCGCGGGTCCAGTGCGCGCGGTTCGATGATGCCGGTTTGAAATTGTCCGGCATTCTGGTAGACGATGGTTTGTCACGCGATTTGTTTGCCAGTAATTTGTTTGCCAGTATTCGATTCGATTATTCTGATGATTGGGGGGCATGGGTCATGTCATTTTTACGCGCGCGGAAGAAAATCCGCAAAAACAGCGGTATTGGTTCCGTTTACCCCGATAATCGAATGATTATTCGCGTGGTCGCGCGTTTCGGGTTTTGAGAGACGCGGCGCTGCCTGTAGGATCGAGCGGCAGAATTAGGTGTATTTTCGGGATGGATAATTGGCAATGGTGGATAGGAAAAGCCCGGTCGTTGTTATCGGTGGCGGTCCTGCCGGACTGACGGCGGCATACGAGCTGCAAAAACACGGTCGGAAACACAGGCCGATCGTGTTCGAGGCTTCGGATCAGGTTGGCGGCATTTCCCGCACGGAAACCAACAACGGTTACCGCTTCGATATCGGCGGGCACCGGTTTTTCACCAAGGTCAAGGAAGTCGAACGGATGTGGCACGAGGTGCTGGGCGACGATTTCATTACCGTGCCCCGGCTCAGCCGCATCTACTACCGCGACAAGTTCTTCGACTACCCGCTGAAGCTGATCAACGCGCTGACCTCGATCGGCCCCTATGAGGCATTTCGCATCATCATCAGCTACATGAAGTGGCAACTGCGTCCCTACAAGGACGAACAAAGCTTCGAGGAATGGGTGATCAACCGCTTCGGCGGCCGGCTGTACATGCATTTCTTCCGCAGCTACACGGAAAAGGTCTGGGGCATATCCGGCAAGGAGATCCGCGCCGACTGGGCGGCCCAGCGGATCAAGAACATGTCGCTGTGGAAGGTGGTCTGGAACGCGCTGACCGGCGCCAACGACACCGCCAGCCTGATCGAGGAATTCCAGTATCCGCGCCTTGGGCCCGGCATGATGTGGGAAAAGACCCGCGACATCGTGTGCGAACAGGGCGGCGAGGTGAACCTGCGCAGCGAGGTGGTCGCGGTCAATCGCGACGGCAACCGCGTTACCTCGGTCGATGTGCGCAAATGGGACCCGGAAAAGGGCGACCTGGGCACCGAGCGCGTGAAGGGCGAGCATTTCATCAACTCGATGGCGCTGCGCGACCTGATCCACGCCTTCGACCCGCCGCCGCCGCCCGAGGTGATCGCCGCGGCCGACCGGCTGAAATACCGCGACTTTCTGATCGTGACGCTGGTTCTTGACCATGCCGACCCGTTCCCGGACAACTGGATCTACATCCATTCGCCCAAGGTGAAGGTCGGGCGCATCCAGAACTTCCGCGCCTGGTCGCCGGAAATGCTGCCCGATCCCGACACCGCCTCGATCGGGATGGAGTATTTCTGCCAGAAGGGCGACGGGCTGTGGTCATCGACGGACGAAGAACTGCGCGCGCTGGCCTCGCGCGAACTGGAGCAACTGGGCCTGGCAAAGGCCGGCGACGTGATCGACGCCGCGGTGATCCGGCAGCCCAAGGCCTACCCGGTTTATGACGGCGAATACCGCGAGGCGCTGGATGTGATCGAAAACTGGCTGAAGCAGCTGGAAAACTTCCAGACGGTCGGGCGCAACGGGCTGCACCGCTACAACAACCAGGACCATTCGATGCTGTCGGCGATGTATGCGGCGCGCAACATCCTGGGGGAAAACCACGATGTCTGGGATGTGAACATCGAGCGCTCGTATCACGAGGAATTCGAACTCGGCAAGGAGCAGAAGAGCAACGGCGCATTGAGCAAGGGCCCCAAGGCCGTGGCCTGAGCCGCCCGCGCCGCCGCGCTGCCTGCTGGAGCTGACCGACCGCCGCCGAGAACCGGAGCGCGCCGCCGAACCCGGCGCATGGACAGGCCCCCCATGGACCCGGGCCCCCGACCTGGGCCGCCATGGTGCGCTTTCACGAAGAAATGCCGTGACGCGATGTGCGGCCGGGCGATGTGCGGCCTGGCGATGTGCGACGGGGGCGCGGACAGAGCGCACCCCTCGTCCATCTGTCCGCGGGTCCCAAGCGCCGGCACAGGGCGCCGGCAGAGGGCGCTGGCACGGAGCGCGGGGCACGGGGCAAGGTGCATCAAGTTTTCGCATCCCCTTGCAGGCGCTCGGCCTGATCACTAAGACATTTGTAAGCAGTTGCCCCTAACCCTTTCTGTCAAATAGCGCGAAGGACGAACATGTTTGACCCTGTAGCCAGGCTTACCAGCTTCATCATCCCGACGGTCGAGGAAACGACGTCGCGCGGGTCGATCCGCTACGACATCTTCTCGCGCCTGCTGAAAGAGCGGATCATCTTCGTCTCCGGTCCCGTTCACGACGAAATGGCGACCGTGATCGTGGCCCAGCTCCTGTTTCTGGAGGCGGAAAACCCGACCAAGGAAATCGCCATGTATATCAACAGTCCCGGCGGTGTGGTGACCTCGGGCCTGTCGATCTACGATACCATGCAATACATCCGCCCCGCGGTCTCGACCGTGTGCATCGGGCAGGCGGCATCGATGGGCTCGCTGCTGCTGGCCGCCGGGGCGAAGGGCATGCGCTATTCGCTGCCCAACAGCCGGATCATGGTGCACCAGCCCTCGGGCGGCTACCAGGGACAGGCGACCGACATCATGATCCACGCCCAGGAAACGCAGAAGCTGAAAGACCGGCTGAACCAGATCTACGTCAGGCACACCGGCCAGAAACTGGAAACCGTCGAAGAGGCGCTTGAGCGCGACAATTTCATGTCCCCGGAAGAAGCGAAGGAATGGGGGATCGTCGACGAGATTGTTGAGACCCGCGCAAAAGTCGAACCGGAAGACGGCTGATTTGGTCACATGCAGGGGGCGAATATGCTGTTTGGCCATTTTGCCGTTGTGCCCGATATGGCGGTGACCTAGAATCCGGTGCAGGCGGATGCCCACGGCGATATGCCCGCGATGATCGCGTGCCGGCGTGGGGCGACGTGACATGACAGGCGGCCTAGAGGAAAACTGATGGCGAACAACTCTGGCGACAGCAAGAATACTCTCTACTGCTCGTTTTGCGGCAAGAGCCAGCACGAGGTGCGCAAGCTGATTGCGGGGCCGACCGTGTTCATCTGCGATGAATGCGTCGAACTGTGCATGGACATCATTCGCGAAGAGACCAAGGGCTCGGGGCTCAGATCGGCGGACGGGGTGCCGACGCCCAAGGAGATCTGCGAGGTTCTGGACGATTACGTGATCGGCCAGGCGCATGCGAAAAGGGTGCTGTCGGTTGCCGTGCACAACCACTACAAGCGGCTGAACCATGCCGCCAAGAGCGGCGACATCGAACTGGCCAAGTCCAACATCCTGCTGATCGGCCCGACGGGCTGCGGCAAGACGCTGCTCGCGCAGACGCTGGCGCGCATCATCGATGTGCCCTTTACCATGGCCGACGCCACCACGCTGACCGAAGCGGGTTATGTGGGCGAGGATGTGGAAAACATCATCCTGAAACTGCTGCAGGCCAGCGAATACAACGTCGAACGCGCGCAGCGCGGCATCGTCTATATCGACGAGGTGGACAAGATCACGCGCAAGTCCGACAATCCGTCGATCACCCGTGACGTGTCGGGCGAAGGCGTGCAGCAGGCGCTTCTGAAGATCATGGAGGGAACGGTCGCCAGCGTGCCGCCCCAGGGCGGGCGCAAGCATCCGCAACAGGAATTCCTGCAGGTGGACACTACCAACATCCTGTTCATCTGCGGCGGCGCCTTCGCCGGGCTCGACAAGATCATCACCCAGCGGGGCAAGGGCTCGGCCATGGGATTTGGCGCCGACGTGAAGGAAAACGACGATCGCGGCGTGGGCGAGGTGTTTCAGGATCTCGAGCCCGAGGATCTGCTGAAATTCGGCCTGATCCCGGAATTCGTCGGCCGTCTGCCGGTGATCGCAACGCTTACCGATCTGGATGAAGATGCGCTGGTCACCATCCTGACCAGCCCGAAAAACGCTCTTGTCAAGCAGTATGAACGGCTGTTCGAACTGGAAGACACCAAGCTGGTGTTCACCGAGGATGCGCTTCGCGCCATCGCCCGGCGCGCGATCGAGCGCAAGACCGGCGCGCGCGGCCTGCGTTCGATCATGGAAGACATCCTGCTGGATACCATGTTCGACCTGCCGGGGCTGAACACGGTGAAAGAGGTGGTGGTGAACGAGGAATCGGTCACCTCTGACGCCGCGCCGCTGATGATCCATTCCGACGAGGCCCTGAAAGAGGGCTCGAGCGCCGGCTGACATGGCCATTCGCAGGCTGTCTTCCGGTTCCGCCTATGAACCGAAAGCCGCCTACGCGCGCGCCGTCGTCGCCGATGGATGGGTGATCGTCTCGGGCTGCGCCGGGCAGGACCACGCCACCATGAGCGTCCCCGACAGCGTGACCGAACAGTGCCGCCTGGCGCTTGATCATCTCGGCGCGGCGCTGCAGCGCGCCGGCGCGGGCTTTGCCGATGTGGTGCGGGTGCGCTACATCCTGCCCGACCGGCGTGATTTCGAACCCTGCTGGCCATTGCTGCGCGCCGTTTTCGCCGACAATCCGCCGGCGGCCACGATGATCGAGGCCGGGCTGATCGACCCGGCGATAAAGATCGAGATCGAGGCCACCGCGCGCCTTCCCGAGGGCGCTTGACGGCGCGCCCGCCCCGCGCGCCTGCGCGCCG
>JALSRF010000146.1 GCA_026984895.1 Paracoccaceae bacterium | reverse complement strand
GCACCATGTCATCGCCGGAAAGCGGCCGGCAGCGCAGTTCCTGGCAGCGCGAACGGATCGTGGGCAACAATCCCGACGGTTGATGGCTGACCAGCAGAAGCGTGGCATCTTCGGGCGGCTCTTCCAGCAGTTTCAATAGCGCATTGGCTGCGCCTGGGTGCAAGTCTTCGGCGCAGTCTACAATAACCACGCGCCGACCGCCATCGGGCGCGCTCAGGGCGAAAAACCGTTTCAGCTGGCGCGCTTCCCGGACGGTAATCACGGTCTTCATCGCGTTCTTTTCCGCATCCCACGAGCGGCGCAGAACGAACAGCCGCGGCTCTGACAGGGCGTCCACGCGGCGCGAGACCGGGTGATCGGGGGGGATGTCCAGGGTGTCGGCGGTTTCGGCCGGCGGTGCGGGGCCGTCCCCCGCGCGCCGGGCCAGAAGAAAGCGGGCGATGCGCCAGGCCAGGGTGGCCTTGCCGATGCCGCGCGCGCCGGTGATCAGCCAGCCATGATGCAGCCTGCCGCTGTTGAAGGCCTCCAGAAACCGGGCCTGCGCCTCGTCCTGGCCAACCAGCACGCGGGTCATGCGCGGATGCGGCGCACCGTCCAGCCGGTCGGACTCGGGTATGTCGGCGGCGTCGCTCATGCGCGCGCGCTCATGTGTCCAGGCCAGGCTGGGCACGGGTCACCGCCAGGATGTCATCGGCGATGGCACCGGGCGCGCGGTCGCCGTCGATCACCCGGCAGCGGTCGGGGAACTCGCTTGCCAGCGCCAGGAAGCCCGCGCGCATCCGGCGCTGCATGTCCTCGCCGAAATCCTCGAAACGTTCTTCGCTTCCCTTGCGCGCGCGCGCCCGGCGCAGCCCGATGGCCGGGTCGATATCGATGATGAAGGTGAGATCCGGTTCACGCCCGATCATCAGCGAGTGCAACTGATCGACGCTGGGGCGCAGATCGCCACGGGTGACGCCCTGATAGACGCGGGTGGAATCGGCGAAGCGATCGCAGATCACGGTTTTTCCGGCGTTCAGCGCCGGCTCGATGGTTTTTTCCATATGGTCGCGGCGGGCGGCCGTGAACAGCAGGATTTCGGTGTGCGGCGACCAGCGATCGGGGGCGCCTTCAAGCAGCAGCGCGCGGATTTCCTCGGCCCCGGGAGAGCCGCCCGGCTCGCGGGTGAGCACGGCCGGCGTGCCGGCGCCTGACAGGCGTTCGTGCAGCAAGCGCGCCTGCGTGGATTTCCCCGACCCGTCGATCCCTTCGAAGGTGATGAACAGCCCCGATGCCATCAGTCGAGCACCCGGACGCCCCCGGCGTACCGGCGATAGAGCACATCCAGTGCCGCCCGCACGCGCGGCAGGAACCCGCCGCGCCCGACATCGCGATCGGCGACCAGGGGGATGCGCACGTCACTCAGTTCCTTGCGGCTCAGCACCAGTTCGCCGACGACCTGCCCCTTGGCGATCGGCGCTTCGAGCGGGGTGCGATAGACGACCTCGCCGGAAAGCGCGTCGCGCGCAAGGGCCGGCAG
>JALSRF010000145.1 GCA_026984895.1 Paracoccaceae bacterium | reverse complement strand
CACCAGCCCGACCTCATTCACATCGCCCATCCAGACCCTGGCGCGCGCCGCCTCGGTTCCGGCGCGCATCACCGTCTTTCTGACGAACTGGCGAAAGGCCCAGTTCACCATGCGTTCGGCTTCCTCGGCGCGTTCCTTTTTCGAGGCGAGGCCGGAAATCACGAAGACGATGCGCCGCCCGCCCTGAACCGCCGATCCGACCAGCCCGTAGCCGGCTTCGGCCGTGTGCCCGGTCTTCAGACCGTCCGCCCCCAGCCCCAGCCTGAGCAGCGGGTTCCGGTTGAACCGGTTGTCCGGGGCGCGCCCGTCGAACGGGAATTCCTTGATCGAGAAATAGCCGTAGTATTCCGGGAATTCGGTGATCAGCCGGGCGGCCAGGGTGCCCAGGTCCCGCACGCTCATGCGCTGGTTCGGGTCCGGCCAGCCGCTGGCATTGGCAAAGGTGGAGTGGGTCATGCCCAGGTCCCTGGCGCGTGCGTTCATCTGCCGGGCGAAGGCGGCTTCGCTTCCCGCCAGCCCTTCGGCGACCACCACGCAGGCGTCATTGCCCGAGAGCACGATGATCCCCTTGATCAGCTGATCGACCGTCGGGCGGTCGGTTTCGTTCAGGAACATGGTGGAGCCTTTCATGTTCCTGGCGCGGCTTGATACCCCGAAGCGCGTTTCCAGCGTCACGCGCCCGTCCTTCAGCGCCTCGAACAGCATGTTGAGCGTCATCAGCTTGGACATGGAGGCGGGCGGCAGCGGCGTGTCGGCGTTTTTCTCCATCAGCACCGTGTTGGTGGTCAGATCCAGCATGTAGGCGGCGCGCGCCAGGCTGTCATAGGCCGCCCGCGCCGGGGCGGTGCATGCCAGAAGAGCCAGGCAAAAGGCCACGAGACGAAGACTCCGCGGTTTCATCGGGCAGCCCCCCTGTTCACCTGGTTACCGGGTAGGCATCGCCAAAGCCGAGGCCCGCCACCTTTTTCAGCAACGCCGTGCGGTCGGCCTTCCTGGTCACCGGCCCGACCACGATCCGCCAGTAGGACTTGCCCCTGGATTCGAAGGGGCGGATGGTCGGGATCACCCCGGATGCACGCAGCAGGCTGGCGGTGCTGTCGGCGTTTGCCCTGACCGAGAAGATGCCGATCTGGATGTAGGGTTTGCGCAGGGTGGATGCGGAAGCGGATGCATCTGCGGCTGCCGGACGGGCCTGCGGGGCGGTGCCTGCCGCCGCCGCGGCATCGGCCCCGCCGGCTGCGGCGTCTTTCGCCGCGTTCGAGCCGGAGCGCGCCGTGGCTTCCTCGATCGCCGAGGCGGCAAGCCGGGTTACCGGGTCGATCGGCGCCGACTCGATCTTTTCCGGCTCCGTCGCGGCTTCGGCCAGGGCAGCGTTGGCAGCGTTGGTGGAACCGTTTTCGTCGGCATCGGTGGTGGAACCGTTTTCGGCCGCTTTGGCGCCTGCCTCCGCCTCGGGGGCGGGTTGTGCCGGCTCGATGGGCACCTGGACCCGGCGCAGCGCGGTTACCGTCAGCCTGGCAGGGGCGCCGGCAAGCATCCCCAGTTCGGCGGCCGCATCCGAAGAGACCTGAAAGCGCGGCCCGGGGTTGTTGCGCTCGCGCCGGAACAGCGCGCCGATGATGGACCTGCCGTTGTCCTGGTTGACGATTGTCACGCGTTCCGGGTCCGAGACATCCGGGTGGGCCACCCACACGCCGCCAAGCGATGGCCGCCCGTCCCAGAGCCCCTCGTCGGATTTCTGGAAGATCTCCGGCGCTTCGACATCCTGTTCGACGGTGGCGCCGGTGCCGGCGTCGGCTGCCGGTGCCGAGGCGGCGTGCGCTTCGCCCGCGGCCTTTGCGCCGAACAGGGGCTTGTCGAACAACTTTATCGGTTTGCCGTTTTCGCAGGCTGCCAGAAAGAGCAGCCCGACCAGCGCCACTGAAAAACGTTTCGCGCCACTGCCCGCCATGATCTTGCCCCTTTGCCCTGTGTCTTGCGCATCCGCGTGTCCCGCACGTGCCGGTCTGCCTCATCGCCGCCGGTGTTTTTTTCGCGGTTCCCGCGCATGATACCTGCGATGTGCGGGCATGGAAAGTGTCGCTTGCGGCTTCGGCAGAATTTGGCTTTTGCCCGCCCTTCCAGAATCGCGTTCGCCGGGTTATTCGTGCCGTCTGCCGGAGGAGTGGCAGAGTGGTCGAATGCGGCGGTCTTGAAAACCGTTGAGCGTGCAAGCGTTCCGGGGGTTCGAATCCCTCCTCCTCCGCCACCGTCCTGTGA
>JALSRF010000144.1 GCA_026984895.1 Paracoccaceae bacterium | reverse complement strand
CAGCCGGGGCCGATATGGGGCCGGTATGGGGCCGGTTCGCCGATCTCAGAAATCGACCTCAAGCGCCTTGCCGCGCGCCTGTGCCCTTTCAAGCGCCGCCGTGGCCACCGCCAGATCCTGCAATGCCACGCCGGTGCCATCGAACAGCGTGATCTCGTCGTCCGACCGTCGCCCCGGCGCGGTGCCGTTGATCACGGCGCCGATCTCGGTGATATCGCCCGCGCCGATCATGCCGGCGGCCACCGCGTGCTGGCATTCGCCAAGGCTGACCGATTGCGCCACCTCGTCGGTGAAAAGACGGGCGCGGGCGACAAGCTCGGCCTCGACTTCCTGCTTGCCGACGGTATCGGTGCCCATGCAGGCGACATGGGTGCCGGGGCGCACCTGCGCCGCCTTCAGGATCGGCGCAAAGGACGAGGTGATGGTGATGATCACATCCGCCTGCGCGCCAAGCTCGTCCAGGCTGGCCTCTTCGAAGGGCAGGCCGATCCCGGCTGCGGTATCGGCAAGGCGCGACAGCATTTCCGGGTGCAGGTTCCAGCCGACGACCTTTTCGAAATCGCGCTGTTCGCAGGCGGCGCGCATCTGGAAGGCCGACTGGTGGCCGGCGCCGATCATCCCCAGCACCCTGCTGTCGGGGCGCGACAGGTGCGCAATCGACACCGCCGAGGCCGCCGCGGTGCGGATCGCCGTCAGGTAGTTGCCGCCCACCACCGCCTTGAGCCGGCCGGTGTCGGCATCGAACAGGCAGACCGTGGACTGGTGGTTGGTCAGCCCGCGGGCCTCGTTTCCCGGCCAGTAGCCGCCCGATTTCAGCCCCAGCGCCAGCCCGGCCCTGTCGAAGCCGGACTTGAAGCCGTAAAGCGCGTCCGCATGGCCGATATCCTCGCGGATCACCGGGAAGTTGCGCGCATCCCCGCGCGCCATCGCGCCAAACACGCTTTCCACCGCGCCAAAGGCGCAGGCGCGGTCGATCAGTTCGGGAATGATCCTTTCGGGAACGACCAGCATGATCAATACGCCCTGCCGCGCGCCGACACCGGCCACAGGCATTCGACCTTGCCGCCCCGCACGCCCACATACCAGTCATGCACGTTGGCGGTGGGGTCGCAGTGGCCCGGCACCAGCCGGATCCTTTCGTTGATCTTCAGCACGCCGTCCGGGTCCTCGATGACGCCGTGTTCGTCGGAGCACTTGATGTACCTGACGTCGTCGCGCCCGTAGACCACCGGCAGGCCGCTGTCGAGCGACTGCGCCTTGAGCCCGGCATCGACCACCGCCAGGTGCGGTTTTGCGTGGCTCATCACCGAGGTCAGGATGAAGAAGGCATTTTCCCATTCGCCCTGGTCGATGCGCTTGCCGTCCTTGTCCAGGATCCGGCCGTAATCGGCATCCATGAAGGCATAAGAGCCGCATTGCAGTTCGTTGTAGACCCCTGATGCGGTTTCGAAATAATACGATCCGGTGCCCCCGCCCGAGACCAGTTCGCAGGCGATTCCTTCTGCCTTCAGCCTCTCGACCGCCTCCCGGACAATGGCGATGGCGATATCCAGCTTCGCCTTGCGGTCCTCGTAGGCGTCCATGTGCTGCATGGCGCCCTGGTAGGCCTGGATGCCGGTGAATTTCAGCCCCGCGGCCGCCTCGATGGCGCGCGCGATCTCGATCACCTCGGGCGTGGTGGTGACGCCGCAGCGCCCGGCGCCGCAGTCGATTTCCACGAGACACTCGATCAGGGTGCCGTGTTTCACCGCCGCCGCCGAAAGTTCGGCGACATTGGCCACGTCATCGACGCACACGATGGTGCGCGCGCCCCAGCCGGGCAGGCGCGCCAGCCGGTCGATCTTGAGCGGATCGCGCACCTGGTTCGACACCAGGATGTCCTTGATGCCGCCGCGCGCAAAGACCTCGGCCTCGCTCACCTTCTGGCAGCAGACCCCGACCGCGCCGCCCAGGCGTTGCTGCAGTTTCGCGATGTCCACCGACTTGTGCATCTTGCCATGCACGCGGTGGCGCATGCCGTGTTCGCGCGCATACGCACCCATCTTCGCGATGTTGCGCTCCAGTGCGTCGAGCTCCAGCACAAGGCAGGGCGTCTGGATCTCGGCCTCGGCCATCCCCGGCAGCGCCGGCGCGTTGTAGCCCAGTTCCAGCCCGTCATGAATCGTTGCAGCCATCGGTTTTCTCCTTACCCCTGCATCCAGGGCAAACGGTCAAGATCGACATTGCCCCCGGTGATGATCACGCCCACGCGCTTGCCCGCGAACAGCGCCCGGTTGTTCAAGATGACCGCCAGCGGCACGGCGCTGGAGGGCTCCATCACGATCTTCATGCGCTTCCAGATCAGCTTCATCGCCTCGACGATCTGCGCCTCGGAAGCAGTCGGAATGGCGGCGACGAAACGGCTGACGAAATGCCAGGTCAGATCCTTCAGCGGAACCTTCAGCCCGTCGGCCACGGTATCGGGCGCGTCGTCGGCGATGATATGGCCCGCCGCCAGGCTGCGCGCCGCATCGTCGGCCTGTGCCGGCTCGGCCGCGTAGATTTTCACCTCGGGCGCCAGGCTGGACAGGCTCAGGCAGGTGCCCGAGATCATGCCGCCACCGCCGATCGGCGCCACCACCGCATCCAGCCCGTCGGTCTGTTCCAGCAGTTCCATCGAACAGGTCGCCTGCCCGGCGATCACGCGGGCATCGTTGTAGGGGTGCACGAAATCGGCGCCGGTGCGCGTGTGCACCCGGGCGAACACCTCTTCGCGCGAACTGGTCGAGGGGTCGCATTCGGTGATGGTGCCGCCATAGCCGATGACCGCGTCCTTTTTCGCCTGCGGAGCGGTGCGCGGCATCACCACGTGGCAGGGAATGCCGCGCCGCCCGGCGGCGTAGGAGAGGCTCAGCGCGTGATTGCCGGAACTGTGCGTCGCCACGCCGTTTTTCGCCATTTCGTCGGACAGGCCGAAAACGGCGTTCGAGGCGCCGCGCACCTTGAAGGCGCCGGCCTTCTGGAAGTTTTCGCATTTGAAGAACAGCTGCGCCCCGGTGAGTTCGTTCAGCATCGTGCTGGTCAGAACCGGGGTGCGGTGGATGTGAGGCGCAATGCGTTCGCGCGCGGCCAGGGCATCGTCAAATGTCGGTATCTCCACGGGGTCCCCCTTTATCCGTTGGCCCGGTAATACGCCTGCGCCGCGGCAACGCCCGAGCCGGGCGCGACCTCGACGCCGAAATCCGCCAGCGCCATTTCCGCAACCGCGATGCCGCACAGCGCCTGGGCCTCGCTCATCATGCCCAGGTGGCCGATGCGCAACACCTTGCCCGCGACCCGGCCCAGCCCGGCCCCGAAAGCGACCCCATAGCGGGCATCCGCATGGGCCACCAGCTTGTTGCCGTCCACGCCCTCGGGCAGGCTGACGGCCGTCACCGTGTCCGACTGCAGCGCGCGCCGGGCGGCAAGGATCGGCACCCCCCAGGCCCGGACCGCCGCGCGCACCCCCCCGGCAACATGCGCATGGCGGGCAAAGACGTTTTCCAGCCCCTCTTCCAGCAGCATTCCGGTTGAAACCTTCAGACCGTTCAACAGCCCGACAACCGGCGTATAGGGATAGCCGGCCGACGGGTTCATTGCCAGCATGCCCCTGAAATCGAAGAAGAAACGCGGCAGGCCGGCGCCATCCATCGCCGCGATCGCCTTCTGGCTGATGCCGACAATGGCCAGACCCGCGGGCAGCATGAACCCCTTCTGGCTGCCGGTCACGGCAATGTCCACGCCCCATTCGTCCATGCGGAAATCCATCGAGGCGATGGA
>JALSRF010000143.1 GCA_026984895.1 Paracoccaceae bacterium | reverse complement strand
CACGCCGGTTGAAACCCGGATCATGACCCCCGACGACGCCCGCGCTCTGGGCGCGCAGGCGCTGTTCGGCGAAAAATACGGCGACGAGGTGCGGGTGGTGTCGATGGGGCGCGCCGACACCGGCAAGGGGCTCGACGGGCAGACCTGGTCGATCGAACTTTGCGGCGGCACCCATGTGACGCGCACCGGCGACATCGGGCTGTTCGTGCTGCTGGGCGACAGCGCATCGAGCGCCGGCGTGCGCCGGATCGAAGCGCTGACCGGTCAGGGTGCGCTGCGCCACGTGGAAGAACAGGCGCAAACCCTGGCCCGGGTCGCGGCCACGCTGAAGACAGCCCCGGCCGAGCTTGCCGAACGCTCCGCTGCGCTGCTCGAGGAACGGCGCAGGCTGCAGGACGACGTTGCCCGTCTGCGGCGCGAACTGGCCCTCGCCGGCCCCGCGGGCGATAACGGAAACACTTTCAAGATCAATGAAATAGACTTCATGGCTCAGGTCCTGGAGGGAGTCTCTGGCAAGGATCTTCCCTCCCTGATCGACGAACACAAGGCGCGCATGGAGTCAGGAGTGGTGTTGCTGATGGCCGACACCGGCGGCAAGGTCGCTGTCGCCTGCGGCGTGACGCCGGACCTGGCCCGGACCCATTCCGCGGTGGATCTTCTGCGCGCCGCGGTTGGGCCGCTCGGTGGTCGCGGCGGCGGCGGTCGGGCGGAATTGGCGCAGGGCGGTGGCCGCGACATTTCCGGCGCACCGGCCGCAATCGAGGCAGTAAAACGGACCCTTGGAGGATAGACATGGCCGCACTGTGGATCGCGCATGTGAGCGTCACCGACGAAGAAGCCTACATGAAATATGCCGCCATCGCCACCGAGGCGATTGCCGAGCACGGGGGCAGTTTCATCGCGCGCGGCGGGCGGTATCTGCAACTCGAGGGCACGGATCGTCCGCGAAACGTGGTGGCACGCTTTCCGACCTTCGAGGCCGCCGAGGCCTGTTACAACAGCCCCCGTTACCAGCAGGCACTGAACTTTGCCCGCGGTGCAAGCGAACGCGATCTGGTGATCGTTGAAACGAGCGAATAGGTTTGCTGTCCGGCTGACGCCGGATGCCTCCGGCGGGGATATTTCAGGACAGAAGAAGAACGCTGCCTGTTTCTTCTGTCCGAAAATATCCTCGGGGGTGAATTGCCCCGCGGGGGCAAGAGGGGGCAGATGCCCCCTTATGCGCGCCCGGCCTCGGCCCGGGCCGCGCGCTTTCTTTCGTGAGGGTCCAGGTGGCGTTTGCGCAGCCGAATCGCCGAAGGTGTCACTTCCACCAGTTCATCATCGTTGATGTATGAAATCGCCTGTTCCAGGCTCATGCGCACGGGCGGTGTGAGGCGCACGGCCTCATCGCTGCCCGAGGCGCGGACATTGGTCAGTTTCTTCCCTTTCAGCGGGTTGACTTCGAGGTCGTTGTCGCGCGCGTGTTCGCCGATGATCATGCCGGTATAGACCTGCTCCTGCGCCCCGATGAACAGCTTTCCGCGTTCTTCGAGGTTCCACAGTGCATAGGCCACCGAGACCCCGTTCCCGATCGAGACAAGCACGCCGGCCCGACGCCCCGGGATGGCTCCCTTCCAGGGTGCCCAGCCATGGAAAACACGGTTCAGCACGCCGGTGCCGCGGGTATCGGTCAGAAATTCGCCGTGATAGCCGATCAGCCCGCGTGAGGGCACATGCGCGACAATGCGGGTCTTGCCGGCTCCGGCGGGGCGCATTTCGACCAGTTCTGCGCGGCGCGCGCCGGTGATCTTTTCAATGACCGCGCCCGAAAATTCGTCGTCCACGTCGATGGTCACCTCTTCCACGGGTTCAAGCGTCTGGCCGTTTTCCTCGCGCAGCAGCACCCGGGGGCGCGAAATCGACAACTCGAAGCCCTCGCGGCGCATGTTTTCGATCAGCACGCCCATCTGCAGTTCGCCGCGGCCCGCGACCTCGAAGGCTTCGCCGGCCTGCGTTTCTCTCACCCTGATGGCGACGTTGCTTTCGGCTTCCTTCATCAGGCGCTCGCGGATCACGCGCGATTGCACCTTCTTGCCGTCGCGCCCGGCAAGCGGGCTGTCGTTGATCCCGAAGGTGACCGAAATCGTCGGCGGGTCGATCGGCTGGGCGGGCAGGGGCTCTTCCACCGCCAGCGCGCAGATGGTGTCGGACACGGTCGCCTTGCTCATGCCGGCCAGGGTCACGATATCGCCGGCGACGGCCTCGTCGATCTCGTGCAGCGACAGGCCGCGAAACGCCTGGATTTTCGATACGCGGAACTGTTCGATCTTCTGGCCCAGCCGCGACAGGGCCTGCACCGTTGCCCCGACCGCAAGCCGGCCGCTTTCCACGCGACCGGTGAGGATGCGCCCGATGAACGGGTCCGCCCCCAGGGTCGTGGCCAGCATGCGGAAGGGTTCGTCCTGGCGGGCAAGCTGGCGCGGTGCCGGCACGTGGTTGACGATCAGCTTGAACAGCGCCGACAGATCCTTGCGCGCCCCGTCGGGCTCGGCATCGGCCCAGCCGGCGCGCCCGGAGGCGTAGAGATGCGGGAAATCCAGCTGGTCGTCATCGGCATCGAGCGCGGCAAACAGGTCGAACACCTCGTCGAGCGCGCGGTCCGGTTCGGCGTCGGGCTTGTCCACCTTGTTCAGCACCACGATCGGGCGCAGCCCCAGCGCCAGCGCTTTCGAGGTGACGAACTTGGTCTGCGGCATCGGCCCCTCGGCGGCGTCCACCAGCAGCACCACGCCATCGACCATCGAGAGGATGCGCTCCACCTCGCCGCCGAAATCCGCGTGCCCGGGGGTGTCGACGATGTTGATGCGGGTGCCGTTCCACTCTACCGACGTGGCCTTGGCCAGGATGGTGATGCCGCGCTCGCGTTCCAGATCGTTGCTGTCCAGCGCGCGCTCGGCCACCGCCTGGTTTTCGCGAAACGCGCCGGACTGCTTCAGCAGTTCGTCCACCAGCGTGGTCTTGCCGTGATCGACGTGGGCGATGATGGCGATGTTGCGCAGGTCCATGACAAGTCCCGGGGGTTTGTGGGGTTCGTGACAAAGGCTGCCCGGCCGAAAAGCAGGAGGGCAGGGCGCGCCCTAAACCCTGACAGGCGGAAAGACCAGACAAATCTGTGCCAGGGCGGCAGAAAATGCGCTTCGGGGCGCACACCCCGCACGGCGCGGGCAACGGTTGTGCCATGGCGCGCGCACCGGCGATGCCGGCAGGGGGCGCAGCCGGCTCAGGGGATGATCCGGGTGTATTTGGTGCCTTCAAGGGTCGCCCCGGCAATCAGCCCGGCCTGCCCGAAGACCATGGCAATGACCGGCGCAAGTGCGGTCGTGGTATCGGCGGACAGCGTTTCGCCGTTGGTATTCACGACATATTCCACATTCGCGCCCACCGACCAGCCGGCCGAGTTGCGAAACTCTGCCAGGGCATCCTCGGTCATGAAAAACAGCACATGGGCATATTGCTGAACGCCAAGCTGGAAGCCGAAGCTGGCCTTCGCCGCGGAATAGTAGTCCACGGTGACGCCGCCCACGCGCAGGGCGCCGCGCCCGTAGGCCCCGCCGATGCCCAGCCCGGCCTTGGTGATCAGCGGCATGACCAGCATGCCCACGGACTTGTCGCGCAGATCCTGCGCCGCAAGCGAGGTTGCATAAAGGTGGTTCAGCGCAGCGTCCACCCGCGCGTCGATCTTTTCGGCGCCGTTGCCGCTCAGCCCGTTGTTGCAGCCCGCAAGCATCAGCGTCACGCTGCCCGCGCCTGCGATCACG
>JALSRF010000142.1 GCA_026984895.1 Paracoccaceae bacterium | reverse complement strand
CCGATGCGCGCACCCTTGGCGAAGCGCTGAACAACAGGACCGACCCGGAGACCACCCATGGCCGACGACGACAGCACGAACGACAGCACCGACGGCGACGACGACATCATCCTGAGCGAACTGGATGACGAGGAACTGACGCTGCAGATGCACGACGACCTCTATGACGGGCTCAAGGAAGAAATCGAGGAAGGCGTGCGGATCCTGCTGGAGCGCGGCTGGGAACCCTATGACGTGCTGACCCGGGCGCTGGTGGCCGGCATGACCATTGTCGGCAACGATTTTCGCGACGGGATCCTGTTCGTCCCCGAGGTCCTGCTGGCGGCAAACGCGATGAAGGGCGGCATGGCCATTCTGAAGCCGCTGCTGGTGGAAACCGGCGCGCCGCGCATGGGCAAGATGGTGGTGGGCACCGTCAAGGGCGACATCCACGACATCGGCAAGAACCTGGTTTCGATGATGATGGAGGGCGCGGGCTTCGAGGTGATCGACCTGGGCATCAACACCGCCGTCGAGGAGTATCTGGAGGCGATGGAAAAGGAGCAACCCGATATCCTGGGGATGTCGGCGCTTCTGACCACGACCATGCCCTACATGAAAGTGGTGATCGACACGATGGTCGAAAAGGGCATTCGCGACGACTACATCGTGCTGGTCGGCGGCGCGCCGTTGAACGAGGAATTCGGCCAGGCGATCGGGGCCGATGCCTATTGCCGGGATGCCGCGGTCGCGGTCGAGACCGCCAAGGAGCTTGTCGCGCGCAAGCACAACCAGGCCTGAGCCCGCGGCCGCGCCGCTGGAGGCGCACGGGGCGCCTGCGTGCGCGGCGTTCGGGCGATGACAGGCACACCGAGCGGCACGCGGGGATTGGCGGCACGGGCGCGGCGCGGGGGCAGCGCGGGACGGCACGGGACGGCACGGGCGGGGCGCGAGGCAGAATGCGGCGGCAGGCGCACCGGCATGCCCGGGCGATGACAGGACAGGCGCGCGCCGGCGCAAGGGTGAAACACGGATGACGGCACGAACCGGCGAAAACCCGACCCAAGCCCGCCTGAGCGACAGGCAGTTGACGGCGTTCGGCCTGCCGCCCCGGGCAGGGGCGGCGCGCGGCCGGGTTCTGGTGATCGGCTGCGGGGCGCTGGCGCGCGAAATTCTTGCCATCGTGCGCGCCAACGGGCTGAACCATGTGGACGTCACCTGCCTGCCCGCCATCCTCCACAACCGCCCCGAACGCATCGTTCCCGCGCTGCGCCGCGCGCTGGAAACGCAGCGCGCCGGCTATGACGCGGTTTTCGTCGCCTATGCCGATTGCGGCACCGGCGGCGCGCTGCGCCGGTTCTGCGAGGACGCAGGCATCGAGATGATTGCCGGCCCCCATTGCTATGCCTTTTACGAAGGCAATGCGGCCTTTGCCGGGCGCAAGGACGAGATCGACGCCTTCTACCTGACCGATTTCCTTGTCCGCCAGTTCGAGGCCTTTGTCTGGAAGCCCCTGGGGCTGGATCGCCACCCGGAACTGCGAGAGTCCTATTTCGGCCATTACCGCAAGCTGGTCTACCAGGCCCAGAGCGACGACCCGGCGCTTGCGCGCATGGCGCGCGACCACGCCCGGCGGCTGGGCCTGTCCTACGAGCGCCGCCTGACCGGATACGGGGATCTCGAAGGCACGCTTTTGCGCTGGGCCGAACGCGGGCGCGAGCCGGGCTAGGGTGAGGCCCGGTCAATCCGACGCGCGCGGCGTCATCGGCGCGCAAAATCCGTGGTTTGCGACCCGCCGGCAAGGGGGGGCTCCTTTCGAGAGGCAGCGCGCCAGCGCAATGACCTGCCGGTGGCGCCCGAAAGGGGGCGGATTGGCCTTGGGAATGCGGTCCAGCCCCTTGTAATCGCGCCGCTATTTCCGCGGGTCTGCGCCCGTTCGGCGAACAAGTCCGCCAGACTGCGCGAGCCGGGCCAGGGTCAGGCGCCCGGGCGCTGGCGCGTGCAGCCGACCCTGCGCAACGCATTCCAGCGCCCTTCTTTCCCCTGCACGCCCATGCCCATGCCCGGGACGTTCAGCGCCCGCGCGCCGTTGCGTCGGGCGGCGGCGTCGGGCGGCGGCTTGGGGCGGTGGCGTCAGGCCGTCTCCATCGCCGCGCTCGCAAGCGCGCGGATACGCTCGACCATCGAACGCAGCCCGTTCGAGCGCTGCGCCGACAGGTGTTCATCCAGCCCCAGGCGCGCCATTTCCGCCGCCGCATCCACCGCCAGCACCTGGCGCAGGGTCAGCCCGGAATAGAGCGCGTGCAAGATGGCGATGATGCCGCGCACGATCATCGCATCGCTGTCGCCACGAAAGGAAAACCGCGCCTCCGGTCCCTGCCCCTCGATTTCGGGCAGTATCCAGACCTGGCTGGCACATCCTTCGACCCTGGTCGCCGGCACGCGGAAGGCCTCGTCCAGCGGCGGCATGGCCTTGCCCAGGTCGATGACATGCCGATAGCGGTCTTCCCATTCGTCGAGAAATTCGAATGTTTCCGCGATTTCTTCGAAGGCTTCGCTGGCCATGGTGGTTTCCTGTCGTCTTGCCGGGTTGCCCCGACCTAAGCACTGGCGGGCGAAACGTCCAGTCACACATTGACAATCGCGGCGATGTGTCTTTCGCCGGCGCGGCGAAAAACAGCCCGGACGCGCAGAGGAAAAATCGCAGGACAGGACAGGACAGGACGGGCCCGGCCGGCTGCCTGGCGCTGCTGACCGGCCTGCCGGCCCGTTCGGGCGGGGCGGCGACGCCGGGACGCCGCGATGCGTTCAACGGGTTCTCCCCACCCCGGCGCACGCTGGCCCCGGGCCGGCCCTGTCGGGCGCCATGCTGCGGGCGCCTGTCACCATGCCGGGGATCGGCTGTTTCGACATCGCGCCGGTGCCGGCGGACACCCGCAACGCGGGGGCGAACGGGGGCGGCAGTGAGGCCCTCCTGCGCCATGAGTTGCGCGCCCGTCATGCGCCAGCGCCGCACGTCGTTTCGAAGTGGCGCGCTCTCTTGCCCGCGCGGTTGCACGCGCTGCGCCGGATCGAGCCCCGGGCGGCGGCCGGCAGCCGCACCCTGCGCCCGTGATCCGCCCCGCGCCCTGCGCCCGTGACCCAGCCCGTGACCCCGCCCCGTGGCCCGGCAGCCCTGAAGAACCGGCAGCCCCGAACCGGCCCGAAGGCACGCGCCGCCGGTTCAGAACCGGCCGAAACGGCGCAACAGCCGAACCAGCCGTCTGGCCCTGCCGGCCGTTTCGGCCGCGCGCCGCGCGCGCCGGCGCGCCTGTTCGCGGGTTTCGTCCTCGCCGCCCCGTTTCGTCGAAAGCCGCCTGATACCGGCATCGATCCCCCGGTTCACGAACACGCGCACGAGGCGCCGGATCACCAATGCAATCAGCCTGTCTGCTGCCATCTGCACCCCCTTGCCGTTCCGGCCGTTTTCGCCGCGCTCGGCCTTTCGCCGGTGCTGCGCCATTGCCCGCGCTTCGCGGATCGCCGCCCTCGCCGGGCCCGGCCTTTCGGCGGCCCCGCGCGCCGACCGCGCCCGGGCGCCGGCGCGGATCAGGTTCGGATCACTCGCCCTCGAACATCTCGCCCTGGTTCTCTTCGTTGTGCGCGTCCTCCTCGCCCGCGCCCGGAAGCGGCCGGTTGTCCAGCAGCCCGGCGGCGCGCAGTTCTTTCAGGCCCGGCAGATCGCGGGCGTGCTCCAGGCCGAAATGGTCCAGAAACCCCTGCGTCACCACGAAGGTCACCGGGCGTCCGGGCGTCATCCGCCGCCGTCCGAAGCGGATCCATTCCAGTTCCAGCAACTGGTCCACCGTGCCCCGGCTGACCGAGACGCCGCGGATTTCCTCGATCTCGGCGCGGGTCACCGGCTGGTGGTAGGCGATGATGGCCAGCGTTTCGATTGCCGCGCGCGAAAGCTTCCGGGTTTCGACGGTTTCCTTTTGCATCAGAAAGCCCAGATCGGGCGCCGTGCGCATGGCCCAGGCATCGCCCACCCGGACGACGCGCACGCCGCGTCCCCGGTAACGTTCGCGCAACCGTTCCACCGCCGCCGCGCCATCGGCGCCGTGGGGCATGCGGGCATTCATCTCGGCCACCGTGACCGGCTCTGCCGAGGCGAACAGGATCGCCTCGACCATGCGTTCCTGTTCCTCGGGCGCGGGGGCCTCGAACAGGCTTTCTTCCATCTCCGGCGCCTCCTGCGGCGCCTCGGGGCGTGTTTCAGCCATCGGATTTCTTCCGTATCGTGATCGGGGCAAAGGTGTCGTGCTGGCGCAGTTCGATGCTGCCGGCCTTGGCCAGTTCCAGCGTCGCCGCGAAGGTCGCCGCCGTGGCCGAGCGGCGCATGGCGGGGTCCGTGCTCCAGTCTTCGGGGAGATAGCTGGAAAGCTCGGTCCACTCACCGGCGAACCCGATCAGGCTGCGCAGGCGTTCAAGCGCCTGTTCCATGGTCATGATGCGATCGCGGTCCATGACATAGGGGCGGAAATCGTCCCGGGTGCGGATGCGCGCATAGGCCTGCATCAGGTCAAGCAGCGTCGCCGTATAGGTGACGCGCCGCACGCGCGAGACGTTTTCGGGCAGCCCGCGCACGAAAAACTCGCGCCCCTTCTGGTCGCGCGCCATCAGCTTTGCCGCCGCCTCGCGCATGGCGTGCAGGCGTTCCAGCTGAAACGCCAGATGCGCGGCCAGTTCTTCGCCGCTGGGGCCCTCGTCCGCCGGATCCGGCGGCAGCAGCAGGCGCGATTTCAGAAACGCCAGCCAGGCCGCCATCACCAGGTAATCGGCCGCCAGTTCGATGCGAAGCACCTTGGCGCGTTCGACAAAGCCCAGGTATTGCTCGGCCAGCGCCAGGATCGAAATCCTGCGCAGATCCACCTTTTGCGTGCGCGACAGCATCAGCAGCAGATCGAGCGGCCCCTCGAAACCGTCCACATCCACGATCAGCGCTTCGGCATCGCGGCGCGCTTCGACGGAAACGATGTTTTCCTCGAACGGATCTGCGGGCGCGGCTGTATCGTTGTTCTGGGTGGGCACGCGAATGTCCTGTGCGGGTCCGGCTTTCGCATGGTCTAGCGCACAACGCCGCCGGGCGCAAAGAGCAGGCAGCGGCTTTTTGTCCCGCGTTTCATGCCCCGCGCCTCATGTCCCGCGGCTCAGTCCCCGTGCCGGCACGGCAGAGGCGCGCGCCCGGCCTTCGCACCCGCCCCGGCCCCGGCCCGACCCCCGGCCCCCGCCCCTTCGCGGGCGGGCGGGTCAGCGCGTCACCACCGGAATGCAGTTGGCGCCTTCGGCCAGAAGCGCCGAGCAGAACCGCCGGGCATCGGACAGGTCGCTGAAACCGTAGGCGCGCAGGCGGTAGAACACCTTGCCGCCCGACTGCGCCCTCTCGATGACGCGCGATTTCTGGGCCATGAACGCCTCGAACCGGCGGGCGGCCGCGTTCCAGGCCGCCTTGGCCAGATCGGGCGTGTCATAGGCCCCAAGCTGCACCAGCCGGGTGCCCGCAGGAATGGCCGACGGGTCGATCCAGGCCACCGGATCGGCCGGCGCGGCGGCGGCGGAAGAGGCGGAGGAGGCGGCCGAGTCGGCGGCGGAGGCCGAGGCGGCGCCGGTCTTCAGCCCCGCCGGGCGCGCCAGCGGCACCAGCGACCTGCTGACCCCGGGCACGTCGGCCGAAATCCGTTCGACGGGTCCGGCACCGGGGGCGGCACGGGCCTCAGCACCGTTGGCGGCGGCATGCTCGGCGCCCCCGCCGGCCAGCTGTTTCAGCGTGTTTTCGATGATTGCCGCCTGGTCGGCCTGGTCTGGCTGGCTTGTCCGGCCTGTCCGGTCGGCGCGATCCGCCTGTTGCGGGGCGGCCTCGCGCGCCTGAAGCGAAACGCCATCCCGGGCTTGCGGCGTCGCGTCGCTCTGGCCCGGCGTTCCCGGCTGCGACGCTGCCGCCCGGGCGTTCGCCTGTTCTTCGGCAATCCTGTCCAGAACCTTTTCGGGCTGGTCTTCGCCGGTCAGCGCGGTGGGCCTGGGCGCCAGCACCAGCCGGTCCGCCGGCGCTTCCGCTTCGCCCACGGCGGGAATGTTGTTCACGGCAAGCCCCTGATACTGCGCGCTTGCCCCGCCCGGATCGTCCGGCGCCACGCGCATCGGCCCGTCAAGCGCGCGCACCACCGGCACGCCGCTGACATCGCGCACCAGCAACTGATAGCCCCACCAGCCCAGACCGGCGATCAGGGCAAGCGACACCGCCGCGCCAAGCGCATTGACCATGGAGTTGAGTTGCGGCCCGCCGGCGCGCGCACCATCGCCCGCGCCCATGGCCTGGCCATATTCGATATCCGCCATCTTGCCTCACTGCTCCGCAAGGGTTGGCCCCCGCACAGTTGTCTTGCCTTTGCCTCGCCCCGGTGGTTTTTCGGTTTTTCGCTGCCTCCGACGGGCGCGCCTTGTCTGTCAGCGTCTTGTCCGTCAGCGCATTTCCGTCGCCGGGGTCACCCCCAGAATAGCAAGACCGGCGGAAATGACAACGGCAACCGCCTGCGGCAGGGCGATTTTCGCCGCCGTTGCGGCCGCGTCGCCCTCGTGCAGGAAGCGCAGCTCCGGCTTTTCGTTGCCCCGGTTCCAGAGGCTGTGGAAGGCGCTGGCCAGATCGTAGAGGTAGAAGGCCACGCGGTGCGGCTCGTGGCTGCGCGCGGCGATTTCCACGAGGCGGGGCCATTCGGCCAGCTTGCGTGCCAGCGCGAACTCGGCCTCGTCCTCAAGCCCGGGCCCGCTGTCGGCCGCCGCCGTCAGGTCGAAGCCGGCGGCCTCGGCCTTGCGCAGCACCGAACAGATGCGCGCATGGGCGTATTGCACGTAGAACACCGGATTGTCGCGGCTTTGCTCCAGCACGCGGGCAAAGTCGAAGTCCAGCGGCGCGTCGTTCTTGCGGGTGAGCATCACGAACCGGGTCACATCGGCGCCCACGCGCTCGACCACATCGCGCAGGGTGACGAAATTTCCCGCGCGCTTGGACATCTTGAACGGCACGCCGTCGCGATACAGCTTCACCAGCTGGGTCAGCTTGATGTCCAACGGCACGCGCCCGTTCGACAGCGCGGCCACGGCCGCCTTCATGCGCTTGACATAGCCGCCGTGATCGGCGCCAAGAACATCGACAAGAACATCAAAGCCACGCTCTATCTTGTTGTAATGATAGGCAATATCCGGTGCGAAGTAAGTCCACGACCCATCCGATTTCTTCACCGGGCGGTCCACGTCGTCACCGAATTCGGTGGACTTGAACAGCGTCTGTTCGCGCGGCTCCCAGTCCTCGGGCGTCTTTCCCCGGGGCGGCTCCAGCCCGCCTTCGTAGATCAGCCCCTTTTCGCGCAGCGCCTCGATCGCGGCCTCGATCGCGCCGGTGCCATAGAGGCTTTTCTCGGAAAAGAACACATCCATTCGGACGCCCAGAGACGCCAGATCCGCGCGGATCGTCTCCATCATCGCCTCGGTGGCAAAGGCGCGCACCTCGTCCAGCCAGACCTCTTCGTCCCGGTCCAGAAAGGCATCGCCCACCTTGTCCTTCAGCGCCTGGCCCACCGCCACGAGATAGTCGCCCGGGTAAAGCCCCTCGGCGATCTCGGGCACCCGCCCGTGCGCCTCGCGGTAGCGCTCGTAGACCGAGCGCGCCAGCACATCGACCTGGGCGCCGCCGTCGTTGATGTAGTATTCGCGCGTCACCTCGTGGCCGGTGAACCGCATCAGCGAGGCCAGCGCGTCGCCGAAGACCGCGCCCCGGGTATGGCCCACATGCAGCGGCCCGGTCGGGTTGGCCGAAACGAACTCGACATTGACCCTTTGCCCGCGCCCCATGTCCGAACGCCCGTAATCGGCGCCGCGCTCCAGCACCGTGCGCACCACCCCGGCCCAGACCTCGGGCGCCAGCCGCAGGTTCAGAAAACCCGGGCCCGCCACCTCGGCGCTGGCGATGCGCGCGTCGCCGGCCAGCCGTTGGGCCAGCTTTTCGGCGATGTCGCGCGGTTTCATCCCCGCAGGCCGGGCCAGCACCATTGCCGCATTGGTGGCCATGTCGCCATGGGCGCTGTCACGCGGCGGCTCCACCGTCACGTTGCCCGGATCGAGCCCCGCCGGCAGCCCCCCGTCGCGTCCGAGCGCCTCGATGCTGTCGGCGACCGCGTCCCGGATATCTGCAAATAGGTTCATCGGCTCTGCTTTTCCCTGGTTTCCTTGATTTTCCCCGGCTTTCGCCGCTGTCCGCCACCGGATCGCTGCGTGTGTATCCAGCCCGCCCGGCAAGGTCAACGCAGGCCGTCACCGAACAGCGTTTCGCACAGGGCCGAGCGCGGGTCCTCGAGATCGGCAATGACCGAAAAATGGTGATGGCCGCGGGCCTCGACCTGGCGGGTCTCGATTTCCATGCCGGTCCAGACATTGGCCAGCAGGGCATTCTGGCGCAGGAACTCGGGCCGCTCGTTCGCCCCCACCCAGCAGGTCAGATCGAACCCCCCGCGCGGTTCGAGCAACGCCGGGCTTTCGCGGCGGGCCTCGTCAAGGTCCAGGCGCAGGTCCGCGTTCATGGCCGTGCGCATCAGCGGGCGCAGGTCGGCAAGCCCGCTGATCGGCACGATCCGCTCGATGCGCGCGGCACATTCGGGCGCCAGATCGGCACAGCCCATGCGCGCGGCAAGATGCCCGCCCGCCGAGTGCCCGGCAATCACCACCGGCCCGTCCAGTTCGCGCGCGGCCATGTCCAGCGCGCCTTCGATTTCGCGCGTGATCGCGCCGATGCGCGCGTCGGGACACAGCGTATAGCCCGGGATCGCCACCGCCCAGCCCCGCGCCAGCGCGCCGGCCGCCAGATGCGACCACATCGACCGGTGCATCGAACGCCAGTAGCCGCCATGGATGAAGACGAACAGCCCCCGGGGCTCTGCTTCGGGCAGGAACAGATCGCTTTCTTCGCGCGGCGCCGGCCCGTGGCGCAGCACCCGGTGGCGCGCGGCGGGATGCGCCCCCCGAAACCGCGCCGAGCGACTTTCCCATTGAGAAACGTAGCCCTCGGCCCCGGGAATATGGGGCCCGTTCGCATAGGCATCGTCCCAGTCGGTGATCATCGCATCCGCCTCCTCCCCGGCGTCCCCGTCGTTCCTGTCGTCCCCGGCGTCCCCGTGGTTCCGGTCGTTCCGGTCGTTCGCATGCGCCGGTCTGTTCCCGCGCCCGCATGCCCGCGCAACCCGGGGACGCACCCGGCGCCGCGCCATCATGGCCCGTCTGCGGCCAACTTCCAAGCCCTCCCCCTTGCCAGTCGCGCGTCAGATGATAGCGTGAGGCGGACAGGATCGGAAAGCCGCAGGACCAGATGACCGACTTCGCCGCCACCAGGGCCATGTTTCACCTGCCGCCGGGCATTGTCTACCTCGACGGCAACTCGCTGGGCCCGCTGCCGCTCAAGGCGCTGGAGCGGGTCAACCAGACGATGCGCGGCGAATGGGGCGACATGCTGATCACGGCCTGGAACCGCGCCGGCTGGATCGACATGCCGCGCCGGATCGGCGACCGGATCGGAGCGCTGATCGGGGCCGAGCCCGGGCATGTGGTGATGGGCGACACGCTTTCGATCAAGGTCTACCAGGCCGTCGCATCGGCGCTGGACCTGCGCCCGGGGCGCCGGGTGATCCTCTCGGATACCGGCAATTTCCCCTCGGACCTCTACATGGCGCAGGGGCTGGCGCACACGCTGGCCAACGGCTGCCGGCTGCAAACCGTTGCCCCCGAAGAGGTGGAAGAGGCGCTCGACGAAGAGGTCGCGGTGCTGTTGCTGACCGAGGTGGACTACCGCACCGGACGCCGGCACGACATGGCCGCCCTCACCGCCGCGGCCCATCGCAAGGGCATCCTCACCGTCTGGGACCTGGCCCACTCCGCCGGGGCGCTGCCGGTGGACCTGGCCGGCGCGGGGGCCGATTTCGCGGTCGGCTGCACCTACAAGTATCTCAATTCGGGCCCCGGCGGCCCCGCCTTCATCTATGTGGCGCCACGCCACGCCGAACACGCCCGCCCGGCGCTCTCGGGCTGGCTCGGCCACGAAGCCCCGTTCGCCTTCGCGCCGGACTATCGCCCGGGCCCCGGCATCGAACGGATGCGCGTGGGCACCCCGCCGATCCTGCAACTGGCGGCGCTGGACGCCGCGCTGGACATCTGGGACCAGGTGGACATGAATGCGCTGCGCAAACGCGCCATCGCCCTGAGCGAACAGCTCATCGACGGCGTCGAATCCGCCTGCCCCGAACTCGCCCTGGCCAGCCCGCGCGCGGCCGAGCGCCGCGGCAGCCAGGTCTCGTTCCGCTTCGAAAACGGCCATGCCGCCATGCAGGCCTGCATCGCCGAAGGGCTGATCGGCGATTTCCGCGCCCCCGACATCATGCGCTTCGGCATCACCCCGCTCTACATCGACGAAACCGACGTGGCACGCGCCATCGACATCCTCGCCCGGGTGATGCGCGAAAAGCTCTGGCAAAGACCCGAGCACCAGACCCGCGCGGCGGTCACATGAGCACCGCCGCCCTCGCGCTGTGCCGCCCGTCGGGCTGGGTCGCGCTCTGGCGGCGCCTGTCCATGTGCGCCTCGCTCAATACCCGTTGATCCCTTCTTTTTCGCAAAAATATCCCCGCGCGGAGCGCAAAGCCCCCCGCCGATGCGGGGGCAGACCCTCTCTTGCGCCGCAAGGCGCACCGATTCCAAGGAGGCCCGCATGAGCCACCCCCATGACCCCGCCCGAAACGGCGCCGGGATGTCGTTCGATCCCCCCATGTCCTATGGCGACTACCTGCACCTGGACGCGATCCTGACGGCCCAGCACCCGCTGAGCGACGCCCATGACGAAATGCTGTTCATCATCCAGCACCAGACCGGCGAACTGTGGATGCGCCTGGCCATCCACGAGTTGACCCGCGCGCGCGACCTGCTGGATGCCGCCCGGCCGCGGCCGGCCTTCAAGATGCTTTCCCGGGTTGCGCGCATCTTCGAGCAGCTGAATTCCGCCTGGAACGTGCTGCGCACCATGACCCCCAGCGACTATACCGCCTTTCGCGAAGCCCTCGGCCAGTCCTCCGGCTTCCAGAGCTGGCAATACCGCCAGATCGAGTTCATCGCCGGCAACCGCAACCCGGCGATGATCCGCGCGCACGCCCATCGTCGCGAACGCGCCCGGCTGCTGGAAGACGAACTGGCGCGCCCGAGCCTCTATGATGTGGCGCTTCGCATGCTGCACGGCGCCGGCTTCGCCCTGCCGCCCGGCGTGCTCGCGCGCGACCGCGCCCGGGCCCATGTCGAAAACCCCGCCGTTACCGATGCCTGGGCCGCCGTCTACCGCAACCCGGCGGACAACTGGGAACTCTACGAACTGGCCGAAAAGCTCGTGGACTTCGAAGACTGTTTCCGGCGCTGGCGCTTCAACCACCTGACAACGGTCGAGCGCATCATCGGCCTCAAGCGTGGCACCGGCGGCACCGCCGGCGTCCCCTACCTGAAGCGCATGCTCGAGGTCGAACTGTTCCCCGAACTCTGGCGGCTGCGCACGGCGCTCTAGCGCCGCCTGCGCGCCGCCCCTCAGAACGCCTTGAAGGTCAGCGTGGTGAGCGTGCGCACGATGCCGTCGATGTCCAGCAGATGGTCGTTGATATACTTGCCCACGTCGGCGTCGCCCGGAATGTATAGCTTCAGCAGCAGGTCGTATTCGCCGCTGGTGGAATACAGCTCGGAATGAATCTCGCGCAGCGCGATGGCGTCGGCCACGTCATAGGCGGTTCCGGGTTTGCAGCGAATCTGGACGAATACGCAGTTCATGAGGGCCCTCCTGTGCTGACGTCGCTTCCTGAATGGGCGATGGCGCCGGCTTTGCCAAGGGAAAATCGCCCCGCGCCCAGGGCCCGCGCGCCTAGGGATAGTCCGACACCAGCAGATGCAGCGGCGCCGCGTCCTCTTCTATCGTGCCAAAGCGCGCAATCTCCATTTCGAACACATTGTCGGTGCGATCGTCGTTCACCGTCGAAACCTCGCCCACCAGCACATCGCCGCCCTCGCCCCAGAAGGCGTGCCACACCCCGGGCAGCAGCGTCACGCTCTCGCCCGGCTCCAGCGCCAGCCGCCCACCGGCATCCAGCACGCGCTCGACCCCGTCCACGGGCACGCGCACCGGCGCCGCGCGGTCGATGGCGCCGCCCGCGTCCGAGGCGAAAAGTTCCAGCACCAGCCGCGCGCCGCCGCGGTTGATGATGTCCTCGGCCTTGATGATGTGACGGTGCATCGGCGAAAGCTGGTCCTTGCGCGAGATCATGATCTTTTCCGCATAGAGCATGCCGCGCCCGCGCCCCAGATCATCGGCCAGCCCGTTTCGCACCGTGAACAGGAACAGGCCAAGCTCGTCGAACCGCCCCTGGCCGTAATCGGTGATGTCCCAGCCCATGGCCCGGGCCCGGATCAGCGCCCCCTCGGGGCCCAGGATGCGCGCGCCCGGCCAGTAGGCAAAAGGCGGCAGCCGGTAGCCGAAGCTGCGGATGAAGGCATCGCCCTCGCGCAGGATCTCGTTGACCTGCGATCGTTTCATGCGCCGTTTCCGCGCGGCAGCCTCGTCTTCACCGGTCCGCCTCCTGTCCTTCTCCTGGCCCGCAGCCGGCCTTCAGATGGCCTTCGAGCGTCCCTCAACTGTTATCGGGAATTTCCATCTCTGCAAGCAGATTGGCGTATGAGGCCCCGTGCAGGTCGCGGTCGCCGGGGCTGCCCTGCACGACCGGGCGGGGAAGCGAGATCTTGATCGCGTTGAGCGACGCGATGTCGAAACGGCGCAGCCGCGCGGGCGCGCATCGAAACAGGCGCGCCACCTCCTCGTCCTTCAGCGCGTCCCGGACCCGGGCGAAGGCCGCGTCGCTGCCGCAGAAGATATCCACGGTCAGCCAGAACGGCCCGGCGTTCTTCGAGCGCACCTGGCGCACCACCTCACCCAGCCTGGCCATGGCCCACCTCGATCACCTCCAGGCGGAACGCCTGCATCGGCTGTTCCAGTTCAAGCACATGGTTCAGGCAGAACTCATGCGCCGGCCCAAGCGCCATTTCCGGCGGCGAAAACGCAAAGGCAAGGCTGGGCTGCGCCTCGTCTGCGGGCAGCGGATGGTGCAGCAGATAGGGGTTGAGAAGGCGCGCGATTTCGCCCGCCGCCGCCGCATCGCGCGCGCTGACGATGGCCAGAACCCCCAGTTCCACCGGGTCGCCGCGGCGCCGTTCTAGCGCGCCCAGCGTCGCGTCCTGCCCGATCCGGCGCAGCTCGATGTCGAAGCTGTCGCGCGCCAGCCCCAGGCGGGCGCACACGTCGGCGCGCGCGCGCCGCTCGATATCGCGGCACCAGGCGGCGGCGGCGGCGACATGGCGCGGCGCGCGGATCAGCACCAGCGAGGCAACGCGAAAGCCGGTCGGCCGCGCGCCCTCCAGCTTCACCGTGTAGCGCTGCGCGGGCACCCAGATCGCGCCGCTGGCCCGCACCCGGCGTTCGTCCAGCGCCTCGTAGCGCGCGGCGCTCACATCCAGGTGGCCGCCCGGCTCGTGCAGGATGAAGGGATCGGCGTTTTCGTAAAGCATGTGCGCCGAAACGCTGAACGGCGTTGCCGCCGCATCCCGGGCCATGGGCGTGACGGTGAACCCGTTTCGCTCGAAGGTCAGCATGATCACGCCGCTGTCCGGGCGGGTCGTGCACAGCGCGCCGCATTCGCCGATCTTGGCCCCGTGCCAGGCCGCGCCCGGATCGCACCCCCTGAGCAACGGCAGCGCCGAGATGATCGCGGTATCGGTGGTGCGCCCGGCAATCACGATCTGGGCGCCGGTCGCCAGCGCCGCCTGGATCTGCTCTGCCCCGGCCAGGGCGACGATGTTGCTGCATTGGCGCAGGCGCTCGGCCGAAATCCCGGGCGCCGGGTCAAGCGGATGGATTCGCCCCGCGGCCAGGGCCCGCACCAGGTCGTCGGGGTCCTGCGTGCATCTGAGCACGGCGATCCGCAACGCCTCGCCGCGTTCGGCGGCGATTTCGCGGGTGATCTCCACAAGCCGGTCCACCGCCCGATCGGTGCCGCAGGTTTCCGCCGAGCCGATCACCAGCGGCACCCCGGCCCGGGCCCGCGCGGCCATGAGCGCGCCCCATTCGCGCGCGGTCGTGGCCCGGGCGTATTTGGAGCGCCCGGTGCCCAGGTAGTGTGGCCCGGAATCGGTCGAACCGCCGTCGATGGCGATGATGTCGGGGCGCGCCGCGATCCCCGCGTCAAGCGCGTCCGGGTCGTGGCCCAGACCCAGCGCACCGGAGGGGACCAGGACCCGGACCATGGCCTAATCCGTTATCGCCTGCGGTTTCCTCAGGAAACGGCGCAGGAACATCGGCGCGACGAAGCCCGCCGCGGCCACGATCCACAGCCCCACCGCGATCGGCGTCGAGAACAGGAAGGTCCAGTCGCCCCCCGACAGCACCATCGCCCGGCGCAGGCTGTCCTCCATGTGCCCGCCCAGCAGGATGCCCAGGATGATCGGCACCGTCGGCACGTCCAGCTTGCGAAGCACGTAGCCCAGCGCCCCGAAGGCGATCATCAGCAGCAGGTCGAAATAGCTGCCCGAGAGCGAAAATATCCCGACAAAGGAGATCATCGTCACCCCGGGCAGCAGCACCCAGGGCGGCACCGACAGGATGCGCACGAACAGGCGCACCAGCGGCACGTTCATCGCCAGCAGCACGAAATTGGCGATCAGCAACGATGCGATCAGCCCCCAGACCACCTCGGGCCGGTCGGTAAACAGCGTCGGCCCCGGGGTGATGTTCAGCGTCATCAGCAGCGCCAGCAGCACCGCGGTGGTGCCCGAGCCGGGCACGCCAAGCGTCAGCATCGGCACCAGCGCGCCGCCTGCCGCGGCGTTGTTGCCGGCCTCGGGCGCGGCGATTCCCCGGGCAACGCCGGTGCCGAAGCCGCCCTTTTCGCCGGCGATGGATTTCTCCATCATGTAGGCCATGAACGAGCCCAGCGAGGCCCCCGCCCCCGGAAGGACGCCGGCGAAGAACCCGACGACCGAGGCGCGCAGCATCGTCCAGCGGCTCTCCAGGATGTCCCGGACCGGCACGGTGACCTTGCCCAGCCTGACCCCGATCGACGTGTTCCGGCCGTGGCTCTCGATGAAAAAGAACACCTCGGCCACCGCGAACAGGCCGACGATGGCCACCAGGAAGTCCACCCCGTCCATCAGGTGCAGGTTGCCCCCGGTCATGCGCGGCAGACCGGAATTGGTGTCCAGCCCGATCACCGAAATCCCCAGCCCGATGCACGAGGCCAGCGCTGCCTTGGCCTGGTTGTTGGAGGCAAAACCGCCCAGGGTTGCAAAAGCCAGCAGATACAGCGCGAAATACTCGGCCGGGCCGAACAGAAAGGCCACGCGCGCCAGCAGCGGCGCCAGGAACACGAGCCCCAGCGTGGCCAGAAAGGCCCCCACGAAAGAGGCCACGCCCGACAGCACCAGCGCATCGCCCGCGCGCCCGGCCCTGGCCATGGGGTAGCCGTCCAGCGTGGTCATCAGCGCCGGTTCGTCGCCGGGGATGTTCAGCAGGATCGAACTGATCCGCCCGCCATACATGGCCCCGTAATAGACCGCCGTCATCAGCACCAGCGCCGAGGTGGCA
Source organism: Paracoccaceae bacterium (assembly GCA_026984895.1). Lineage (GTDB taxonomy): Bacteria > Pseudomonadota > Alphaproteobacteria > Rhodobacterales > Rhodobacteraceae > JAJRUE01. The sequence goes on along the minus strand of JALSRF010000142.1, from coordinate 1,404 downwards.
TCAAGCCCCAGCGAGAAGGTCAGCGGGATCAGGATCGCCACCCCGTTGGACGGGCCCAGGCCGGGCAGCGCGCCGATGATCGTGCCCAGGAAACAGCCGATGACCGCCAGCATCAGCGTGAAGGGCGAAAAGGCGATGTCGAACCCCATCGCCAGGTTGGCAAGAACATCCATCGTCGCCCTACCCCGTCAGCGCCCGGGGAAGGGCGAACAGCCCCAGCCCGAAAACGTATCTGAAGATCACGAACAGCCCCACCGAAAGGCCGATGCCGGCCAGCGCGGCCGCCCCCGGACGCGGGTTGATCTGGTAGCTCAACACCCCGGCCGCGACCGCCGTGGGCACCAGAAAGCCCCCCGCGCGGATGGTATAGGCATAGGCCACCAGCACCAGCACGGTGACCGCAAGCGCGCCCAGCGTGCGCACCGGCGGCCAGTCCGGGTCGTCGTCCGGGCGCACCATGATGGCAATGCCGCACAGCACCGCAATCGCGCCCACCAGCAGCGGAAAGGCCCGGGGACCGACCGGGTCGCCCAGAAAGCTTGTCTGGATCCGGAGGGCGCCCGCACAATAGGCGAGCGCCGCAACCGTTGCGACCAGACCGAAGATCCGGTCACTGGCCATTACTGGATCACCCCGAGGTCCTTCGACATCTGGCGGATATTCTCCACCAGCGTGTCAACATAGCCCTGGAAATCGTTGCCCACCTTGGTGAAGGGGGCAAGGCCGTTGTCGGCCATGGCCTTTTTCCACTCGTCGCTGTCGGCAACCGCCTGCAGCCGCTCGGCCCACTTGTTGAAGTCGTCGTCCGAGATGCCGCGCGGCACATAGAGGCCGCGCCAGTTGCCGGCGACGACATTGAAGCCCTGCTCCTTTGCGGTCGGGATCTGCTCGAAGCCCGGCACCCGCTTCTCGGTCAGCACCGCCAGCGCGCGCACGTCGCCCGACTTCAGGAAGCCGACGATTTCGGACAGGTCGCCGGACATGGCCTGGGTGAAGCCGCCGATGGTCTGGGTGATCGCATCTGCCCCGCCGTCAACGCCGATATACCTGATCTTGGTGATATCGGTGAACCCGGCATCCTTGAGCACCATCAGCGGTTTCATGTGGTCGAAACCGCCCACCGCCGAGCCGCCGGCAAAGGCGACCGAGGCCGGATCGGCCTTGATCGCGTCAACCAGATCGCCCAGGGTCTTGTAGGGGCTGTCGGCGGCTACCACGATCACGCCCGGATCGATGCCGATTGCCCCCACGAAACGCACCTGGGCGGCGGTCATGCCGGCATAGGCGTTTTGCGCCAGGCGCGTGGTGGTGGCCGAAGAGGCGGCAACGATCAGGTCGGGATCGTCGTTGCGCTCGTTCACCACATAGCTGAACGCCAGCCCGCCGCCGGCCCCGGCCATGTTG
>JALSRF010000141.1 GCA_026984895.1 Paracoccaceae bacterium | reverse complement strand
CATTTCGCTGGTCCTGCCCATTGCCGCGCGTCAGGTGGTGGACGGGTTTTCGGCATCGCAGGGTCGCATACTTGACCGGTATTTCCTGATCGCGCTGGTGATTGCCGGTCTGCTGGCGCTGGGGACCGGGCTGCGCTACTATCTGGTGACCCGGCTGGGCGAACGGGTGGTCGCCGACATTCGCGAGGCGGTGTTCGACCGGATGATCGGGATGAGCCCGGCATTCTTCGAAAGCATCATGACCGGCGAGGTGCTCAGCCGGATCACCACCGATACCACGCTGATCCTGTCGGTCATCGGCTCGTCCGTCTCGATTGCGCTGCGCAACATGCTGATTTTCCTGGGCGGCTTCGTTCTGATGATGTTCACCTCGGTCAAGTTGACCGGCCTGGTCCTGCTGATCGTTCCGGCGGTGATCGTGCCGATCATCGTGCTGGGGCGCCGTCTCAGGGTGCTGGGGCGCGAAAATCAGGACTGGATCGCCACCTCATCGGGCAGCGCGTCCGAAGCGCTCCTGTCGGTGCAGACGGTGCAGGCGTTTTCGCAGGAGGATGCCACCCGGGCCGAGTTTCGCCGGGTGACCGAACAGGCATTCGCCTCGGCAAAACGGCGTATCGGCACGCGCGCGGTGATGACGGTGATCGTGATCGCGCTGATCTTTTCGGGCGTGGTCGGGGTGCTGTGGATCGGCGCCCATGACGTGCGCGCCGGGGCGATGAGCCCGGGCACGCTGGTGCAGTTCGTCATCTATTCGATCATGGTTGCGGGGTCGGTCGCCGCCCTGTCCGAGATCTGGGGAGAATTGCAGCGCGCCGCCGGGGCGACCGAGCGGCTGGTGGAACTGCTGAACGCGGGCGATCTTGTGTCCGACCCGCCCGCGCCCGTCGCGCTGGCGCGCCCGGTGCAGGGGCGCATTGCGCTGAACGAGGTCACCTTTACCTACCCGTCACGCCCCGACAGCCCGGCCCTGGATCATGTCACGCTTGAGGTCGAGCCGGGCGAAACCGTTGCCCTGGTGGGGCCGTCGGGCGCGGGGAAATCGACCATCATCCAGCTGCTGTTGCGCTTTTACGATCCGCAGTCGGGGCAGATTACCATCGACGGGGTTTCGCTGGCGCAGCTGGCGCGCGAGGATTTTCGGAAGGAAATCGCCCTGGTGCCGCAGGACCCGGTGATTTTCGCCGCCTCGGTCAGCGACAACATCGGCTTCGGGCGCCCCGGGGCCAGCGCGCAGGAAATCGAGGCCGCCGCCAGGGCCGCCGCCGCACACGAGTTCATCGCCGCGCTGCCCGATGGCTACGCCACCTATGTGGGCGAACGCGGGCTGATGCTGTCGGGCGGGCAGAAACAGCGCATAGCGATCGCGCGCGCCATATTGCGCGATGCGCCGATCCTGCTGCTGGACGAGGCGACTTCGGCGCTGGATTCGCAAAGCGAACTCGAAGTGCAAAAGGCGGTCGAGGCGCTGGCACGCGACCGGACCACCATCATCGTGGCGCACCGCCTGGCGACGGTGAAGAAGGCCGACCGGATCGTGGTGTTCGATCAGGGGCGCGTGATCGCACAGGGGACTCACGATGCCCTGGTAGCCGAGGGCGGGCTTTATGCACGCCTGGCGCGCCTGCAATTCGCCGACGGAACCGCGGCCGCCTGATCCGGCGACCGGCCGACGCAGCCCAGACGCCGACGCTTTCAGGCAGCCGGCCCTTGCACGGGGCCGGGGCATCGGGCGAGGCGCGCATCGGGCGAGGCGCTCCTGTGGCCGGGGGCTCATCAGGCCGGGGCGCCCCTGAAGCGGCGGCGTCCGGCGGGGGCTCGTGCCTGTACGTGGCCGGATCGGGCGGCTTTCGCCCCTGCTGAGCGCCTTTGCTGCCGGCCATGGGCAGGCGCGTTCAGGCGCCTCCCTGCGGCGGCGTCATGTCGATGCCGGAAATGTCGGCCTGTTCGACCAGCCGGGCGGTGAATTCCTGCGCGGCGCGCGCCCAGGCGTCTTTCTCCAGAGCCTCGGCAAGGGGCTTTTCCACCGCTTCGAAGGGCAGTTGCGCGCTGTCGGCGCGCGCGATCATGCGGATGACGTGATAGCCGAAGCGGCTGACCACCGGGCGCGGGCCGGTTTCGCCGGCGCCGAGCAGTTCCAGCGCCTGCTCGAATTCGGGCACCGTGTCGCCCGGGCCGATCTGGCCAAGACGCCCGCCCTGTTCGCGCGAGGGGCAGTCGCTTTCCTCGCGGGCGATGGTTTCGAAACTGTCGGGGGCGTCTGCCAGGCGCGCCAGGGCGTTTTCGGCCCGCGCCGAGGCACTGCGGCGCGCCTCGTCGTCGTCGGGATCGGCGGCGTAAAGAATATGGGCCACGTCATAGAGCGGGGGCGAGCGAAAGCGTTCGGGCGCGGCATCGTATTGCGCGCGCAACTGCGACCGGTCAACCGGCTCGGGCGAGATGCCTGCTTCGATGGCCGCGCGCATCAGCGCGTCTTCGTCGGTTTCGCGCAGCCCCGGCGCAAGTTCCTGCGGCTGCGCGTGCAGGCCCCGCCGCTCGGCCTCGTCCAGAAGCAGGCGCCGGATCACCAGCGCGCGCGCCGCCTTGCGCCAGGCGATCCCGGGCTTGCCCGCCGGGGCCTCGTGGTTCTGGGCCTCGGTGGCAATGTCCTCGGCCGGGATGACCCGGCCGTTGACCCTGACTTCGGGGAAAAGCGGTTTGCGTTTCGAATTCATTCTGTCGGTCCTTGCGGCAACGCCCGCTGCCGGCTCGCTGCCTTGCGGCGGGCGCGCACGATCTGAAAGCCCGGGCGCCAGAGGAAGCGCACCGGAGCCGACAGCATATGCACAAGCCGGGTGAATGGAAAGACCAGGAAGATCGTCAGCCCCAACACGATATGCAGCTTGAAGATCAGCGGGACGTGTTGCAGGGAACTGGCCGCCTTGGGGTCAAGGGTAAAGATGCCGAAGGCCCAGGCCATGAATTTCACCACTTCGCCCTCTTCGATCGAGGCCAGCGACACCGGCACCGAAATCAGGCCAAGCGTCAGTTGCGCAATCAGCAGCAGGATGATCGCCGTATCCCAGAAGCTGGAAGTGGCGCGCACGCGCGGGTCCACCAGGCGGCGGTGCGCCAGCATCAGCGCGCCGATGATGGCGGTGATCCCGGCGATGCCGCCCAGGCTGGCGGCCAGAACGGTCTTGGTTTGCGGCGTGACGCCAAACGCCTCGTAGATCTGGATCGGGATCAGCAGGCCGAAGAGGTGGCCGAAGAAGATCACCAGCACACCGACATGGAACAGCACCGAGCCCATGACCAGCTGTTTGCGCCGCAAGAGCTGCGAGGATGACGACTTCCAGGTGAACGGGTCGCGGTCGTAGCGCGCGATCGAGCCGATGGCCAGAACCGCGAGCGCGATATAGGGGTAGGTTCCGAAGAAAAACTGGTTCATCTGAGGCTCCTTCACTCAGCCGCGGTGCGGGCGCTGCCCGGCGCGGGGTTTCGGGGGGTGTCCATCCTGGCAAGCATGTCGCGCACCTGCGGACAGCCGGCCGTGGGGTCGGGGCCGAAGGTGACTTCGCTTTCTTCCCAGACCTGATCGAGCGCGGCGAGGTCGTTCGGGTCGTCCTCTTCGCGCGCCAGCAATTCGGCCACGGCGTTCGTATCTGCCGCGGCGCCGGAAAATTGCAGGAGGGCCGAGAACACCGCACCATAAGCGCTTTCGCGCTTTTCCAGACGCACCCGAAGGGCTTCCAGAATATGGGCGGCATCCTCAAGCACCTCCTGCGCCTCGCTCAATGGACGCATCGCGAGGAACTCCAGCAGCACCGGCAGGTGGTCGGGCAGT
>JALSRF010000140.1 GCA_026984895.1 Paracoccaceae bacterium | reverse complement strand
ATCGAACATTACACCCAGCTGGCAGAGTATCTTGCCGCCGGCTGCAAGCCGAAGGACGACTGGCGCATCGGCACGGAGCACGAAAAGTTCCCCTATTGCCGCGACACCCACCTGCCGCTACCCTATGACGGGGAGCGGTCGATCCGGGCGATCCTGGAAGCGATGCGCGACCAGCAGGGCTGGACCGGGCTCTACGAGGACGACAGGATCATCGGGCTGGAAAAGGCCGGCGCCAACATCAGCCTGGAACCCGGCGGGCAACTGGAACTGTCGGGCGCGCCGCTGCGCAGCATTCACGAAACCTGCGACGAGGTGAACGACCACCTCAAGGACGTGCAGGCGATCGCCGATACGGTGGGCGTGGGCTTCATCGGGCTGGGCGCCGCGCCGATCTGGACCCACGAGCAGATGCCGATGATGCCCAAGGGCCGCTACAAGCTGATGACCCCCTACATGGAAACCGTCGGCACCCATGGCACGCAGATGATGTATCGCACCTGTACCGTGCAGGTGAACCTCGATTTCGGGTCCGAGGCGGACATGGTGCAGAAGATGCGCGTGGCGCTGGCGCTGCAGCCGGTGGCCACGGCGCTGTTTGCCAACTCGCCCTTCTTCGAGGGCCGGCGCACCGGTTTCAAGTCCTGGCGCTCGCGCATCTGGCGCGATCTGGACCCGGCGCGCACCGGCATGCTGCCGTTTGTCTTCGAGGACGGCTTCGGCTTTGAACGCTGGGTGGACTATGTTCTTGATGTGCCAATGTATTTTGTCTATCGCGACGGCAGATACATCGATGCGCTCGGCCAGTCGTTCCGCGATTTCCTGGAAGGGCGGCTGCCGGCCCTGCCCGGAGAAAAGCCAACCCTGTCGGACTGGGCCGACCACCTGACCACGGTCTTTCCCGAAGCCCGGCTGAAGCAGTTCATCGAGATGCGCGGCGCCGATGGCGGACCGTGGCGGCGGCTGTGTGCCCTGCCGGCCTTCTGGGTGGGGCTGATGTATGATCAGGACTCGCTGGATGCGGCGTGGGATCTGGTAAAGCATCTCGATGCGGAAACCCGCGAGGGGCTGCGGGTGGCGGCTTCGGTGGATGCGCTTCAGGGCGAGGCGAACGGGGTGAAGCTGCACGATCTGGCGCGCGAGGCGGTCGCGATTGCCGCGCACGGGCTGAAGGCGCGCGCCGTGCCCGGCGTGGGCGGCATGGTGCCCGACGAAGGCCATTTCCTGAATGCGCTGCAGGAATCGGTGGAAAGCGGGCGCGTGCCTGCCGACGAACTGCTGGAAAAGTATGACGGTGAATGGGGCGGAGACCTGGACCGGATCTACGCAGACTACAGCTATTGACCGAAGCTGTTGACCGGGATTTGGCCGGGAACTGACCGGGCCGCCGGAGTCAGGATTTTCCGATCTTCGGTTCCTTTCCGGCCAGCAGCCGGCGGATGTTGGCCGCGTGCCGGTAGTAGATCAGCGCCGCCATGAACAGCACCAGCGCCGCGGTGTGTGCATGAGACCAGGCGACCGCGTAGACCGGTGCCAGCGCCGCGGCGATCAGTGCCGCCAGCGACGAATAGCGAAACGCGATGGCGGCGACCAGCCAGGTGGCGCAGGCCGCCAGCCCCACGGGCCAGGCCAGGGCCAGCAGGGTGCCCAGGAAGGTGGCCACGCCCTTGCCGCCGCGAAAGCGCAGGAAAACCGGATAGAGATGGCCGAGCATCGCCGCCAGACCGGCTACGCCGGCCAGGGCTTCGCCGCCGAACTGGCGGGCGATCAGCACCGCCGCCGCGCCCTTGCCCGCATCAAGCACCAGGGTAAGAAACGCTGCCAGCTTGCTGCCGGTGCGCAGAACGTTGGTGGCGCCGATATTGCCCGAGCCGATCCGGCGCACGTCGCCCAGCCCGAACAATCGTGCGATGACCAGCCCGAAAGGAACTGATCCCAGGATGTAGCCCGCCAGTGCCACGACCAGGTATGTCATGTTTCCCCCCCGAATACCGGCCTTCCGCCAACCCAGGTCCCCAGCACCTTGCCCTGCATTCGCGCTCCGTCAAAGGGGGTATTCTTCGATTTCGAGCGCAGCGTGAAGCGGTCAAGGACGAAAGGCGCATCAGGATCGAAGAGCACCAGATCCGCCGGCGCCCCCGCCGACAGCCGCCCGCAGTCCAGCCCCAGGCGCGCCGCCGGGTTCAGCGCCATCGCCCGGAACAGCTGCGCCAGGTTCAGCGCGCCGGCATGATACAGCCGCAGCGCCGCCGGCAGCAGCGTTTCCAGCGCCACCGCGCCCGAGGCCGCCTCCTCGAAGGGCAGGCGCTTGCTTTCCTCGTCCTGCGGCGTGTGCATGGAGCTGATGATGTCGATCAGCCCCGAGGCCACGGCCTCGACCACCGCCATGCGATCGTCTTCCGAGCGCAGCGGGGGTTTCAGCTTGAAGAAGGTGCGATAGTCGCCGACATCGAATTCGTTCAGCGTCAGGTGGTGGATGCCGATGCCCGCGCTCACGTCCAGCCCGGCGGCCCTGGCGCGCTCCAGCCGGGGAAGCGCCCGGGCGGTGGTGATCTGGTCGGCGTGGTAGCGCACGCCGGTCATCTCGACCAGCGCCAGGTCGCGATCCAGCCCGATGCGTTCGGCCATCGGCGACACCGACGGCAGGCCGAGGAGCGATGCGAACTTGCCGCTGGTGGCCACGGCGCCGCGCGACAGCCCCGGATCCTGCGCATGGCCGATCACCAGCGCGCCAAGGCTGCGGGCATAGGCAAGGCAGCGGCTGGCCACCTTGTTGTCGGTGATCACGTTGTCGCAATCGGTGAAGGCCGCGGCGCCGGCATCCAGCATGAAGCCGATCTCGACCATTTCGCGCCCCTCGCGGCCCTTCGTCAGTGCCGACATGGGCAGCACGCGCACCGGCGAGACCTCGCGCGCGCGGCGGGTGGCGAATTCCAGCGTCTCGGGGCTGTCGATCGCCGGCAGCGTGTCGGGGCGGGTGACCATTGTCGTCACCCCGCCTGCGGCCGCGGCCATGCCGGCGGAACGGAAGCTTTCCTTGTGGCGTTCGCCCGGTTCGCTGACCTTCACGCCGATATCGACGATTCCCGGCGCCAGGCATCTGCCGGCGCAGTCGATCGCCTTGCCCGCCGCCGGTGCGCCGGTGCCGGGGCCGGGGCCGGGGCCGGTTTCGGCGATCCGGCCGTTTTCCACGCGCAGCCAGCCGGGGCCATCCCTGTCCGCCTCGGGGTCGATCAGCCGGGCATTGGTGAACAGGAGGCTCATACCCAGACCTCTTTCGCGGTCTCGATGCGGTTGCGCGCCAGAAGCTCCATCGCCGCCATGCGCACCGCCACGCCCATTTCCACCTGCTGCTGGATGACGCTGCGGTTGATGTCGTCGGCCAGGGTGCCGTCGATCTCGACCCCGCGGTTCATCGGCCCCGGGTGCATCACGATGGCGTCGGGTTTCGCATGCGCCAGTTTCCCGGCATCCAGCCCGAAGCGGTGGTAGTATTCCCGTTCCGACGGGATGAAGGCGCCGTCCATCCGCTCTTTCTGGAGGCGCAGCATCATCACCACGTCGGCCCCCTTCAGACCCTCGGCCATATCGTCGAACACCTCCACGCCCCAGTCGGCGACGCCCGAGGGGATCAGTGTCGGCGGGCCGATCAGGCGGATGCGGTTTTCCATCTTGCCCAGCAGGAAGATGTTGGATCGCGCCACCCGGCTGTGGGCGATGTCGCCGCAGATGGCGACGGTCAGCCGGTGCAGCCGCCCCTTTTCGCGCCGGATGGTGAGCGCATCCAGCAGCGCCTGGGTCGGGTGTTCGTGGCGCCCGTCGCCGGCGTTC
>JALSRF010000139.1 GCA_026984895.1 Paracoccaceae bacterium | reverse complement strand
GGCGAAGCCGGGCTGAAGCAGATGTCGGAACGGTTCTGGGCCGAAAACGCCTATCAGGAGGACGAGCCGGACCGGGTGGTCCTGTGCGTGTCGCTCGCCGCCGAACGCGCCGGACGCCGCGTTTATGACAAGACCTACACGCTGGATGCCTGGGGGGATGCGCGCGCCACCGCCATGGCGCGCCTCGTCTCGGTGCCGGTATCGCTGGCGGTCGAGGCGGTGCTCGGGGGGCATATCCCGCCGGGCGTCAGCGCGGCGCCGGACGATCCGGCACTGATCGAGACCTGGCTGGCCGAGGTCGCCGTCCAGGCGCAGCACCTGGAGATCGTGGATCGCGCCGGCTGACCCGTGCCGCGGCCGGGCCCGTTCGTCGCCGAAATGTGATTTCCCCTCGCTTCTTTCGTGCCTATGTTGTCGGCATGATTGTTCGAACCCTTGGGAAACGGGCCGCGACGGCGGCGCTGGCGGCGGCAGCATCGGCCGCCTTTTTCCTGTCGGCGCTGCCGGCGGCTTCGCAGACGCTGACCTCTTTGGCGGACATCGCCCGGGTCAACGTGCTGCCCGGCTGGCGCACTGCCGACGGCACCTACATGGCGGCGGTGCACATCGCGCTGAAAGAGGGGTGGAAGACCTACTGGCGTTCGCCGGGCGAGGCGGGCATCCCGCCAAGCTTCGACTGGAGCGGTTCGCAGAACCTTGCCGCGGTCAGGCTGCACTGGCCGACACCCCATGTGTTCACGGCCAACGGGCTGCGTTCCATCGGATACAAGGGCGATATCGTCCTGCCGCTGGAGTTGACGCCGCGAAAGGGGGCCGGCACGCCGGTTTCGCTGCGCGGAACCATGCAGATCGGGGTCTGCGAAGACATCTGCATTCCGATGACCTTCGAGCTTGCGGCGGACCTCATCGGTTCGGGCGCGCCGGATGCGGCCATCCGCCGGAGCCTGGCCGATACTCCGGTTCCCGGGATCAAGGCCGGGCTGCGCAGTTCGGTATGCCGGATCGAACCGAGCGCGGACGGGCTGAGGCTGACGGCGGTGCTCGATCTGCCGCCTGTCGGCAAGGACGAACTGGCCGTGGTCGAACTGCCGGACCGGACGGTCTGGATCGCCGAGGCGACCACACGTCGCACGGGCCGCGTTCTGAGCGCACAGACCGACCTGGTGCCCACCGACGGCAAGCCCTTTGCGCTGGAGCGCTCGGATGTGCGCATCACCGTGCTGGCCGACGGCAAGGCGGTCGAGGTGTCGGGCTGCACTGCCGGCTGACCGCCGGCCCGCTCACTTGCGGCGCTGCTTGTGTTCTTCGAGGCGCGGCAGGATCTCCACGAAATTGCACGGCATGTGCCGGTAGTCGAGCTGCCCTTCCAGGATCTCGTCCCAGGCATCCTTGCAGGCGCCGGGACTGCCGGGCAGGGCAAACAGATAGGTGCCGTTGGCCACCCCGCCGGTCGCCCGGCTCTGCACCGCCGAAGTGCCCACCTTTTTCATCGAAACCATGGTAAAGACCGTGGCGAAGGCCTCTATCTCCTTTTCATAGACGTCGCGGTGGGCTTCCACGCTGACATCGCGCCCGGTCAGCCCGGTGCCGCCGGTCGAGATGATCACGTCAATTTCCGGGTCCGTGCTCCAGCTGCGCAGCCGCTCGGCGATCCGGGGGCGCTCATCGGGCAGCAGTTCGCGCGCCGCCACCACATGCCCGGCCTTTTCGATGCGCTCGACCAGGGTGCGCCCCGACTTGTCATCGGCTATCGTCCGGCTGTCCGATACCGTCAGCACCGCGATGCGCACCGGGATGAATTCCCGCCGCTTGTCAATTCCCGCCATTGTCTCCTCCCAGTTCAAACCAGTTTGCCCGCGGCCCGAGATTGGCCACCAGGGTATCGCCAAGCAATGCCCGCTTGCCCCAACTGTCGTGCACATGGCCGCAGAACGCGAATGCCGGACGCAGCCGAAGCGCCGCGGCCCGCACCGCCTGCGAGCCGATCGCCCCGTGCATCCCCAGCAATCCCTCGGCCGCCAGCCTGTCAACCGTATCCCTGGGCGGCGAATGGCTGATCAGGATGTCGGCGCGATCGAACGGCGCCAGCATGGCCGCGGCGGCCTCTTCCTCCAGGTCGAACGAGCCCCAGGGCAGGGGAGGCAAGGGCGGCACCGCCGCGCCGATCCCGACAATGCGCAGCCCGCCGAAGGTGATGGCCTCGCCATGCAGCACCGCGGCCCCGGTTGAGGCCCGCAGCGCCTGCGCGGTTTCGTTGTTCCCGGGCACATAGACCGCCCGGTCGGCCAGCGGCGCCAGAGCCGCCATGGTTTCGTCCAGCCCGCGGTGGGCGCGGGCAAAGTCCCCGGCGCCGATCACCAGGTCGGCCTGTGCGCCGGCGGCGACGATGCGCCGGCAGGCCGCCAGGTCACAGTGAACGTCGGAAAAGGCCAGAATCTTCATGCCCCGCCTCCCTTCAGTCTGGACTGAAGCATCAGCAGGTCCTGCCAGGCTTCACGCTTGGCGTGCGGGTTGCGCAAGAGATAGGCCGGGTGAAACATCGGCAGCGCCGGCCGTCCCTCGGCGGCGGTCCAGTTGCCGCGCAGACGGGTGATCCCGCGCCGGCCCAGCAGCGCCTGGCAACTGATATTGCCCATCAGCACCAGAACCTCGGGCGCGACCAGGGCGATGTGGCGTCTTGCGAAAGGCAGCATCATCGCGATTTCTTCGGGCCGGGGATCGCGGTTTTGCGGCGGGCGCCAGGGCAGGATGTTGGTGATGTAGACGGCCGAGGCGCTGTCGGCGCTGTCGCGGCCAAGCCCGATGGCCGCAAACATCCGGTCAAGCAGCTTCCCGGCGCGCCCGACGAAGGGACGCCCCTTGATATCCTCGTCGCGCCCCGGGGCCTCGCCGATCACCATCACCGCTGCCTGCGGGTTGCCGTCGGCGAAAACGGTGCTGCGCGCGCCGCGCTTCAGGTCGCAGAATTCGAAGCCCTCGATCGCGGCGCGCAGCCCGTCGAGCGTCTCGGCGGCGTCGGCCAGCCGAAGGGCGTGGGCAGCGGCGTCGTCTGCGAACGTCGCGTCCCGCACCGCCGATGCGGGGTCCGGTCGCGGTGCCGATGCCTGTGCCGATGCCCGTGCCTGTGCCCGTGCCTGTGCCGATGCCGGCCGGCTTGCGGGTGCGGCAACGGCAGCGCCCCGGGCCGGCCCGCCGGGGGCCGTTCGCACCTTTTGCGGCAACTCGAACCGATTGACGGGCGTGTCGCCGATCGCCTCGTCCGCGCCCAGTTCGATCTGCCATTCCAGCGCCGCCCTTGCGGCCAGAGCCTCAACATCCGATTCCATGCGCCAAGCGTAAACCGGGAGAAGCGCGGGTAAAACTGCAAACTCGGGGGGCGGGGACATCCCGCCCGCCATCGCGCCCGCCTCCGCGATGGCCGGCGGCGAGCGCCCTTGTCTGACGACCGGATGCCGCCTATAAGCCGCGACAATCGGACAACAGGACCGCCATGACCTTCCGGCAGAAGCATCTTCTCGGGATATCCGCGCTTCACCCGGAAGAGATTCGTGCCGTCCTCGACCTGGCCGACGCCCATGCCGACCGCAACCGCACCGGCCCCCCGCAAGAACAGGCGCTGGCCGGGCTTACCCAGGTCAACATGTTCTTCGAAGCCTCGACCCGCACCCAGGCCAGCTTCGAGATCGCCGGCAAGCGGCTGGGCGCCAACGTGATGAACATGGCCATGCAGGCCTCTTCGATCAGGAAGGGCGAAACCCTGATCGACACGGCGCTGACGCTCAACGCCATGCGCCCCGACCTGCTGGTGGTGCGCCATCCCCATTCCGGGGCGGTGGCGCTGCTGGCCGAAAAGGTGACCTG
>JALSRF010000138.1 GCA_026984895.1 Paracoccaceae bacterium | reverse complement strand
CTTGCCGTGGTCAACGTGACCAATCGTGCCGATGTTCACATGCGGTTTCGTGCGTTCAAACTTTTCCTTTGCCATGGCCCTTTTGCCTCGTCTCTGAAGGGCCAGAGCGGCCCGGTTTGGTTTCCGGGCGGTCGTTACTGGCTTGGGACGGAAAAATCAAGCGTCAGTTGCCGTTTGCCGCCGCATCCGGGCCGGCCGGCGCCTCCGCGCTGTCGTGCGGCGGCAGGCCGACCCATTCCGGGTGTTCCAGAATCCAGTCCTGGATGGCCTTGGCGGCATTGTTGGCCAGCAGTTCCATCTGCGCCTTGCGCCCCATGAAAAAGCCGGTTCCGATCAGCGACTTGCCGCTGGCGCCCTCGAATATGGAAAAGGCCTTTTCTTTGGTGTTGAGCCTTTTCTGCGCGGCATCGTCCCAGATGTTCACGGTCATCACCAGGACCGAACGCGGCGTGAAGACCACCGGCACCCCCGGCTTGGCCAGGACATAGGCATCCAGCTTGATCCCGATGTGATACAGCTTGTCCCCCTCGTAACCGCCGAAGCGGCGATCTACCGCGGCGGTCAGCGCCTGTTTCCATTCTTCGTCGCTGGCCTTGCGCGAGAACGGCCCCACCGTGGGATTGTCGACCACGACCACGTTGAAGCCCAGGCGGAAATTCCCCATGTCAACCGGTGGCTGGTCGGGATTTGCCGGCGGGCTGCATGCCGCGGCAACAAGGGCAAGCGCCCCGACGACGAGATTTCTGATCCATGTGGACATGATGCCCCCCTTGCACAAGTTCCCGCGATCTTCCGGACAGGCACCGGCCCGCGGGCGCCTCATTCTGCCGCGAGGCCCAGATCCCCGCTGTTGTCGCGCGCGATCTGCGCAATGGCCTGGGTGATCAACGTGCGGATTTCGTCAAATTGCCGGTTCGTCCTGATGGCCTTTTCGTCCATGTAGAGCGCGCGGTCAATTTCAATCTGCACCGCGTGCTGGCCGCGTGACGGTCGTCCGTAGTGCTGCGTCGAATACGCGCCGGCGAACGGGGCGTTTCGGGCCACCTGAAAACCCACTGCGCGGAAGGCGGTCTCGATCCGATCGACGATGTCAGCCCCGGCAGCCGAACCGAAGCGGTCGCCCAGCACGATATCCGGACAACGCCCGCCGCCCAGCCCGAAGGCGTCGATCGCCTCATGCGGCATGGAATGGCAATCGATCAGCACGGTTTCGCCGAAGTCGGCCCGGCTCCGGGCCAGCAGCGCCTCGAGACAGTCGTGATAGGGCTGCCATACGGCGTCCAGGCGGCGCTCGGCCTCGGCGCGGGAAATCTTGCCGCGATAGATGGCGCGCCCGTTTGCCACGACGCGCGGGATCACGCCCAGCCCGCTGGAAATCCTGGGGTTTGCATGGCTGGCACGCGCCCCGACGATCACTGCCGGGTCCAGTTCATCGCGGCTTCGGTTGAGATCGACATAGGCGCGCGGGGCCAGCGCCTTCAGAAACGGGGCGCCAAATCGTGGGGCGGCGCCGAAAAGGATGTCCACAAAGGCATCCTCCGAAGAGCGGATGGTCCGTTCATCGAGGACCGATGCCGCGAGAAAAGCCGCCGCGTAGCTTCGCCCGCTGTGGGGCGAGGCAAAGACCAGCCGACTGGTGCGTTCGGCCGGCAGGACCAGTTCGAATGGCTTGGCGTGCATGTTTGCTCCTTGTTCCCCGGGAACATAGACCAATTCCACACCCGATCAAAAGCCCTTGAAAGCGCGCGCGACTCCTTTTATAGACCAGCGGACCGGCGCGGGGTCCACCCGCGTCTTGTTCGTTTGGATGCGTCCCGGGCGGGGCATCGCGGGCGGGCAAGGCGCCAGGGGTTCGCAACAGTCGGGCGTATAGCTCAGTGGTAGAGCACTACGTTGACATCGTAGGGGTCACAAGTTCGAACCTTGTTACGCCCACCACCGCCCGCACCGGGTGCAAACAGGTTTCCGGCGCCACTTGCGCCGCATGAATGAGGAGAGGACCATGAAGGTCAGAAACTCGCTCCGTTCGCTCAAGAACCGGCATCGCGACTGCCGGGTCGTGCGTCGCAAGGGCCGTGTCTATGTCATCAACAAGACACAGCGTCGCTTCAAGGCGCGCCAGGGCTGAAGACAGCCACACCCGACCGAAAGGAAAAGGCCGCCTCGGGCAAGGCGGCCTTTCGTTTGTCTCCCCTTCTCCCGCTCAGTTTCCCCGCTCAGTTCCCCCGTGCAGTGCATGCGCCTATTCCCCCGTGCAGTGCATGCGCCTATTGCGCGGCAAGCAGGCGCACGATTGTCGGCTGATCCACATACCCCGTGACCGGCAGGTCGGCGGCGCGCTGGAAACGGCGCACCGCCTTGCGGGTGTCGGAGTCGATCCTGCCATCGACGCGCCCGGGTTCCAGACCCTTCCCCGCCAGTTGCCTTTCGACAAGAATGCGGGTGATCGGGTTGGACAGAATCTTTCTTTCCGCCGCCATCGCTGCCTGAATCCGTGCGGTGTCCTGCTGCGCGGCCCTGAGCGCGTCAAGGCGCCCGCGCGCGACATCAAAAAAGGTTCCGTCCGGGAACTGTTTCAGGAACGCCTGGTAGCCGGCGATGGTGTTCGTCCGGGCGGCCGTATCCCAGGCGTCTGCTTCGGCGATCGCGGCCGTGCGCCGGCGCTCTTCGTCAAACGCCTGCAGGCGTTCGCGGGCGATATCGCCATAAAGACCGTCGGGGTAGTGTTCAAGGTAGGCGCGCAGCCCCTGTTCGGTGCCGTTGCGGCCGTGGTCTCTCCAGTAGGCGGCATCCTCGCGATCGCGCTGTTCGCGCCTCTTGCGGGCCTCCTCCTGCAGCTTGCGGGCGCGCGCGGCCGCGGCCCTGGCAAGGGTGCCGATCTGTTCGCGGGTGAAATATCCGTTGGCCTCGAATCCGTTGTCGCGTTGCCATGCGGCGACGGCGGCGCGTGTGCCGCGGCCGAAGATCCCGTCGATGCCGCGCGTATCGTAACCCAGAAGCGAAAGGTTGCGCTGCAACTCGCGGCGCGTGTCCCGGCTCAGGCGCAGGGCGGTTTCGTTTTCGCGGGCGATGTCTTCGGGCGATCTGGCCAGCCTGGCCAGCAGATCGCGGGCCTTCCCGGCGAACCGGCCGTTCGGAAAGCGGTCAAGGTAGGCCTGCACCCCGGCGGCCGAAGCGCCGGTTCTGGCGTTGTCCCAGAGCAGCGCTTCCAGGTCGCCGGCCCCGCCCGGGCCCGCCGTGACGGGCAGAAACGGGGCCGTATCGGAGAGATAGCCGAACCCTTCGATCGTGGGGGCGCCATCGGCCAGCGCCTGCGCCGTGGTCGTGCCCGGTGACAGCAGATCGTTGCGCAGCAGATCGACCAGGTCGCGCGGCGCGCCGGTAAAGACGGTTACGCCCTGCGGCAGGTCCTGATCGGCAACATAGCCGTAGGACAGCCCGATACCTACCCGGCGCGCCGGCTGAGGGCGCGCAACCAGCATCACCGCCGAGCCGGCGTGCTCGGCCAGCATGTCGGCAAGCAGGCCAAGAGGCAGACCGTATTCCCCTGCCAGCAGCCCGTCCAGGCGCGGCGCATCGGTGGTCAGCAGCCAGTTTTCGCGCCCCGAGGATACCACATGGCCTGCCACCAGAACCACCACGCGGCTGGCGCGCGAAATATCCGAACGGATGCTGCCCGCAACCTTTTCCAGCGCCTTGCGGTTCAGGTTGCGGATCACGCGCACGTCGAAACCGGCGGACTTCAGATCGCCGATAGCCGCATCTGCCGCAAAGGCCTGATCGACCGTTCCGAAGGTTCGGTAGTCCCGGTTCGCAAGGACAAGCGCCAGGTTTTCCGCCGCCCGGGACTGGCCGGCGAACAGGGCAAGAACGAGGGCCGTTGCCAAC
>JALSRF010000137.1 GCA_026984895.1 Paracoccaceae bacterium | reverse complement strand
CGTGCCGATTGCCGAGGTAGTGAAGTTTCTCAACGAAGAAAAACCGCCGATGACCCATGTGGTTCTGACCGGACGCAATGCCCATGCCGACCTGATCGAGATCGCCGATCTGGTGACGGAAATGGAGCTGGTCAAACACCCTTTCCGCGCCGGGATCAAGGCGCAGATCGGGGTGGAATACTGACATGGCCCACCTTCTGACCATCGCCGGCGCCCTGCGCCAGGGCTCCACCAACCGCCTGCTGGCCGCCGAGGCGGCGCGCCTGTTCGCCCCCGAAACCGTCACCGTCGCCGATCTGCGCCTGCCGCTTTACGACGGCGATCTCGAGGACAGCCAGGGCATCCCGCCCGAAGTGCAGGCGCTTGCCGACCAGATCGCCGCGGCAGACGCGGTGGTGATCTCGACACCCGAATACAACAAGGCGCTCTCAGGCGTTCTGAAAAACGCGCTCGACTGGGTCAGCCGCACCAAGGGCGGCCCGTGGCGCCACAAGCCCGTCGCCATCATGTCGGCCACGGCCGGGCGTTCGGGCGGCGAACGCGCGCAAAGCTCGCTGCGCCTGGCGCTGAACCCGTTCCGTCCGCATCTTCTGTCCGGCCCCGAGGTGCTGGTGGCCGACAGCGGCAACGCCTTTGACGAAACCGGCCGCCTGAGAAACGAACGCTATGCAAAATCCCTGGACGAGCTGATGCAGGAACTGCGTGCCGCGGCCGCGCGCCAAATCGGTTGAACAACCGGCTGGCCAGGGCATCTGCAAAGGCCTTGCGCCGCGCTATCGCCGGCCTTTTCCCAGGCGGCGGGCTTCGCTCAGCGTCAGTCCGGTGCTCAGCGCTTCGCCGTCCAGCCGCAGTTCGATCACCGCGACCACCCCGGCAGCCTGCGCCCGCGCAAAGGCGGCCGGGAAATCGGCGCCATCCTGGACCACCTCGCCATGCCCGCCATAGGCCCGCGCCAGCGCCGCGAAATCGGGGTTGGCCAGGTCGGTGCCGCTGATGCGCGCCGGATAGGTCCGCTCCTGATGCATGCGGATGGTGCCGTAGCGCCCGTTGTTGGCGACGATCACCACCGGCGCCGCACCGTGCTGCACGGCCGTTGACATCTCGTTCAGCGTCATCTGGAAATCGCCGTCGCCGGCCATGCAGACCACCGTGCGCCCCGGGTGGCGCAGCGCCGCCGCAACCGCCGCCGGAAAGCCGTAACCCATGCTGCCCGAGGTCGGCGCAAGCTGGGTGCCGAAGCGGCGAAACCGGAAATAGCGGTGCACGAAGGCGGCATAGTTCCCGGCCCCGTTGGTCACGATGGCGTCCTCGGGCAGGTTGTCCGACAGCCAGCGCACGACCTGCTCCATCTTCACCGCGCCGGGGGTTTCCTTCGGCGCTTGCCAGGCCTCGTAGTCAGCCCGCGCCGCGCGCCGCCAGTCGCCCCAGGGCACATCGCCCGGCGCATTGGCCGCGCACAGCGCGCGCAGCATCTCCGGCGCCGTGGCGCAGACCGCGAGATCGGTGCGCAGCCAGCTGCCGGGCAGGTCCGGGCCGGGATGCACATGGATGATCTGCTTTCCCTGAGCCTCGGGCGTCACCAGCGCATAGCCGCCCGAGGGCACATCGCCAAAGCACGTGCCCAGCAGCAGCAGACAATCGGCCGCCTTCAGGCGCTCGGCCAGCGCCGGGTTCATCCCCACGCCCAGGTCGCCGACATACTGCTCCGCGCCATTGTCCATGTAGTCCTGCCGCCGGAAGGTAAGCGCCACCGGCAGGTCATGCGCCGCCGCGAAACGTTCCAGATCCGCCGCCGCCTGCGCGCTCCAGCCCGGCCCGCCGGCCACCACCAGCGGACGCGCGGCTCGTGACAGCATGTCCAGCACCTCGGCCACCCGAGCCGCGGCAACCGCGGGCGCGGGCCGCGGCGACGCCGGCAGGAGTGTCGCGTGGCAGGGCGCGCTCAGCACATCCTCGGGCAGCGCCAGCACCACCGGCCCCGGCCGCCCCGACTGCGCCACGCGAAAGGCCCGCGCGACATATTCCGGCAACCGTTCGCTCTGATCGACCTCGGCCACCCACTTGGCCATCGATCCGAAAACCGCCCGGTAGTCCAGTTCCTGAAACGCCTCGCGGTCGCGATGGGCGCGCGCCACCTGGCCGACGAACATCACCAGCGGCGTCGAATCCTGGCGCGCCACATGGATCGCGGAACTGGCGTTGGTGGCCCCCGGCCCGCGGGTCACGAACACAACGCCCGGCCGCCCGGTCATCTTGCCCGTTGCCTCGGCCATCATCGCCGCCCCGCCTTCGTGGCGGCACACCACGTTTTCGACATCCGAGCCGTGCAGCCCGTCCAGCACCGCCAGGAAACTTTCGCCGGGCACCGAAAACACCCGCTCGACGCCGAGCGCGTGCACCTGCTCCACCAGAACCCGTCCGCCATGCCGTGCCATCGTCGCGCTCCGCCGTCCCTGCCGCTGTCAAAGCCATCGCATCTTGTTCGCGCGCAGTAAAGAAGCGGAGCACGACCGGGCGCAAGTGCATCCGCCAGCCGGCCCCCACCCGGCGACGGCACGCGTTGACGCGCGGCGCGGCTGCGCGGCGCGGGTGGCGGGGGTAGCGGGGGTAGCGGGTGGCGGGTGGCCGGCGGCGGGTAGCCTGGCCGGAATTCGTGGCCGGCGGCACCGGCTGCAAGGCTGCGGGGATGTCCCCTGCCCCGGTCATGGCCTCGGCGGGAGCGAACTGCGCGCCAGGCGGGGCGCGGCCCGGCCTTCCGGGGGTGGCTGATCTGCGCCCTGGCACCATTGCGGAAACCCGGCGTGCGCGCTGCATGAAGCGCCATACCCGCGGGGTTTCGAACACGGGCCGGATGCCGGACGCCCGGGTGGGTTGCGCCCGGATTTCGCCCCGGGACATGCGCGCGGCGATGCCGGGCAGGCTACCTGCGGACATCCACCCAGACAAGGCCGTGCGCCGCGCGACGGCCTGACGCGGCATCTTCCTCCGATGGCCAGACGACACCGGATCCAAGCACTTCCAGATCGCGGGACGGCAGCACATACTCTACCCGCATCGGCCCGGGTCCCTCCGGTGGCCCCGGCCAGTTGGCGGTCACCGTCGAGGGCGCGGCCGCCCCGGGCGGGCGTCCCCGCGGCGCCGGGTCCTGCAGGCGCGGGTCATTCAGCAGCCTGGCGATGACCGAACGCGCGCCGTCTCCCCGCTCGGGGTCAAGGTTTGCATCGCCCAGCAGGGCAAACCGCGCGCGCGGCGGCGAAACGGCGAGCTTGCCGTCGAGATAGGCCAGCCAGAAACGGTTTTCATCGGCGTTTCGCTTTCCGTTCCTGTCCTGCGGGCCGTCGAATGCGGGGGTCGTGGCGTGCCAGATCAGCAGGTGGATCGGGGCCGCCCCGTCCGGGGCAAGCACCACATCCCAATGCGCCACCGAGGACAGCCGCTGCACCGCATCGGCCCGCGCATCGGCAAGCCCCTCGGGCCAGAGCGGCATCTTCGCACCGGGGAAATCCCGCCACAGCATCCGGGAAAAGTCCCGCGTTGCGTTCCGGTCCACGCGATAGCGCGACAGGATCGCCAGCCCGCCCTGCCCGGCGAACCGCCCGTATCCCTGCGCGTCGCGCGCGGTTCCCAGCCTGCCGTCGCGGTCCAGGTCAAGGCCGGTCGCGATCCCGCTGTTGGGCTGAAGGGCGAAACGCTCGGGATAGATCAGGCCGTTTGCGCGCAGCGCCCGGGCAAGGGCGCCCAGGGCACGCAGGTCGTAGTCATAGTCGAATCCGGTCAGCACCAGAACGTCGGGGGCCGCCCGGCGGATCACCGCGATCGCGCGCCGGACATCGGGATCATCGCCGCGCTCGATGTCGCGCAGCAAGAGACCCGGCCCGTCACGCGCCAGCCCGCTGCCGTAGATC
>JALSRF010000136.1 GCA_026984895.1 Paracoccaceae bacterium | reverse complement strand
ATCGAAACCAGCGGCGGATCGACGTGCATCAGGTCGCGCACCCGTGCCAGCCGCGCGCCCAGCTGTCCGCCCGGATGAAAATCCCGATACTGTTCGGGGGTGATGTTCCGGTGCTCCATCAGCGCCACCGCCAGCGCATCGCCAAGCGCCAGCGTCATGGTTGTCGAGGTCGTCGGCGCCAGCCCCATCGGGCAGACCTCCGGCGCCGGCGGCAGCACCATCGCCACCTCTGCCTGCCGCAACAAGGTGCTGTCGCGCTTGCCGGCAACGCCGATCATCGGAATGGCGAAGCGCCGCGTATAGGCGATGATGTCCGCAAGTTCGGGGGTTTCGCCCGAATTCGACAGCACAAGCACCACATCGTCGCGCGTCAGCATCCCCAGATCGCCGTGGCTTGCCTCGGCCGGGTGCACGAAAAACGACGGCGTGCCGGTGCTGGCAAGCGTGGCCGCGATCTTGCGCCCCACATGCCCGGATTTTCCCATCCCCGAAACGATCACGCGCCCGCGCGCGGCCAGCATCAGGCCCACCGCCTGGCAAAATCCGTCGCCCAGCGCCCCGGACAGCATGGCCAGCGCATCGGCCTCCTGCGCGATGACGCGCTTGCCGGTAGCCAGGACGGTCTTGCTGTTCATCGCCGTGCCGCTCAATGGGCGAAAATGTCGGTTTCGGGCCAGCCCGCCAGATCCAGCCGCGCCCGCGTCGGCAGGAAATCGAAACAGGCCTGCGCGATCTCGCTGCGCCCCTCGCGCTCGAGTCTTTCGTTCAGCTTCTCGCGCAGCGCATGCAGATACAGCACATCCGAGGCCGCATAGCCAAGCTGCGCCTCGCTCAGCTCTTTCGCGCCCCAGTCGCTCATCTGCTGCTGTTTCGAGATGTCCACCTTCAGCATTTCGTCCAGCAGGTTCTTCAGCCCATGCCTGTCGGTGTATGTCCGCACCAGTCTGGAGGCGATCTTGGTGCAGTAAACCGGCGCCGCAAGGCAGCCGAAGGCATGGAGAAGCGCGGCAATGTCGAAACGTCCGAAATGGAACAGCTTCAGCACATCGGGATCGCGCAGCATCGCGCAAAGGTTCGGCGCCTCTTTCTGCCCCGGCTCCACCTGCACAAGATGCGCGTTGCCGTCGCCGGAGGACATCTGCACCAGGCACAGGCGGTCGCGATGCGGGTTCAGCCCCATCGTTTCGCAGTCGATGGCCACAATCGGCCCAAGGTCCAGGCCATCGGGCAGATCGCGTTGATAGAGATGATTTGCCACGGTTCGAATGTCCCTCGCCAGATGGAGTTGCCGGATGGAAGTGTCTCCAGCGGCAATAATTCTTTTGGCGCTCCAGCGCAACTGTGCCGCCTTGCGGCCAGCATCGGAAGGCGCGCACCGGCGCCGGCACGATGCCGGTTTCGCGGATGCGTATGCCCCTGATCCGGCGCTTGGCACGCGGCCGGCGGTCAGTGTCCTGAAGCGGGCGCGTTTCGATCGTCGCCGCAAGAACCCGTCTGCATCCCATCTGCGGTCTGTCGCACGACGGCCCGAAACCCAAACCCCGGGCATCGGCCCGCGCCGGCCCGCGCCAACCCGGCCCGCGCCAACCCGGCCCGCATCAGGCCGGCCCGCATCAGGCCGCCGATCCCCGCTCAAAGCGCATCTTCCATCCGGGCCAGAGCGTTGACACAGCCGATCATGTCGGCAACCAGCGCCCATTCCGGCAGGCCAAGCCTGCGCCGGTTGGAAATGTCCACCCGGTCCGCAACGCGGGAATGCTCGCCCCCGCCGCCGCGCGCCTGGCAGCCCATTTCGCGCGCGATCCTGTCGATTCCGCCGATCCCATGCCTTTCCACCAGCCGGGGAATGCGCATGTGAACCCCCGCCCGCATGGCCGTCCCGAGGTTGGACGGGCAGCAGGTGATCATGCCCAGGGTCTCGTCTTCGAGGAACGCGCGCCCGGCCCCGGTCTGCGCACGAACCCCGCTTTCGATGGCGGCAATGCCACGCACCAGGCGGTCGAAGACCCGGTGCACATCGCCGCCCCGTTCCATCGACACGATGCGAATCTGATCGCCTTCGTTGATCCACAGGCTGAATTCCCCGGACGGGCCGAGAAACAGGCCCCGTCCATGCGGCCAGTGCCGGTGATGCCCCGAGGCGGCCTGAAACCGGTCCCGCCCCCGGAACAGCAACCCGCGCGCCACCAGTTCGCCCCGCTGGCGCGCGCTCATGTCGGCCAGCCGCAGCATGCGGCCCCCCAGATCGCCGGTGAACGCCGATGTCACCCGTTCGAGAAGCCGGAATATCTGCTCGCGGCTGTTGCGCGTCCCGCCGGGGTTCAGCGGAAATCCCGCCAGGTTGCGCGCAACCCGAATTCTGGTGGAGGTCACCTTGTCGCGGGCGGTTGCGCTCAGCTCCACGCCGATCCTGGCTGCGTCCGGGTCGCTGACGTGGCGATCGCGCCCGATCCTGAAGCCCTGGTGACAGCCTTCGATCACCGGATGAAAGAGGGCCTTGAAGTCGAAATAGGTTTCCCTGTCGCCGGCGTGACAGCCGACCGTGGATGACGGGTTCCGCACGCCGGTGTTGATGGCGCGCGCGATCGTCCAGCCCGCCGTGGCCGTCCTCCTGGTTTTCAGGGTTTCGAACAGTTCGCGCGTCATCGTCCGGGCCATGAGAGAAAGCGGCCTTCCCGACCGCTTCAGGTCGTCCAGACGGGCCGGCCAGCAGTTTTCGGCCAGATCAGGGTCCATGATCAGGTCGGTTTCCGGGTCGGGTGTCGGTCTGCTGGCCAAGGCGTGCCTCCTGCCGGGTTGCGGAACGGGCGTTACACCTTGCGACGCGCTCGGACCAGGGCGATTGCCGGTCATCTTCCGGTCATCGCCGGAATTTCGGCGGATTGGTCAAACTGGACCGAAATTTTCGGCTGTTGCGCGCGGTGCAGCGCTTGCAGGGCCATGACCCCCTAACTATATACCCCGGGAAGCCGGATCGGGAAACTCCCGGTTCAATCAAACGGGATCGGAGGCGGATGCCTGATGGGGTCCGTCGCCTTCAATCGCCAAGAAGAGGAATACAGACATGGCCAAAGTCATTGGCATCGACCTGGGGACCACGAACTCTTGTGTTGCCATCATGGATGGCTCGCAGCCGCGTGTCATCGAAAATGCCGAAGGCGCACGCACCACGCCCTCGGTCGTTGCGTTTACCGACAATGAGCGCCTGGTGGGCATGCCGGCGAAACGCCAGGCCGTCACCAACCCGGAAAACACCATCTTTGCAGTCAAGCGCCTGATCGGCCGCAAGCTCGGCGACCCGGAAGTGGAAAAGGACAAGAAGCTGGTTCCCTACAAGATCGTCGATGGCGGCAACGGCGATGCCTGGGTCGAGGCCGGCGGCGAAAAGTATTCGCCCAGCCAGATCTCGGCCTTCATCCTGCAGAAGATGAAGGAAACCGCCGAAAGCTACCTGGGCGAAGACGTGACCCAGGCGGTGATCACCGTGCCCGCCTATTTCAACGACGCCCAGCGCCAGGCCACCAAGGACGCCGGCAAGATCGCCGGGCTGGAAGTGCTGCGCATCATCAACGAACCCACGGCCGCGGCGCTGGCCTACGGTCTGGACAAGAAGGACAGCAAGACGATCGCGGTCTATGACCTGGGCGGCGGCACCTTCGACATCACCATCCTGGAAATCGACGACGGGCTGTTCGAGGTGAAGTCCACCAACGGCGATACCTTCCTGGGCGGTGAAGACTTCGACATGCGCATCGTCAACTACCTGGCGGACGAGTTCAAGAAGGAACACGGCGTCGATCTGACCAAGGACAAGATGGCCCTGCAGCGCCTGAAGGAAGCCGCCGAAAAGGCCAAGATCGAACTGTCCTCCAGCCAGCAGACCGAAATCAACCAGCCGTTCATCTCGATGGGCTCGGACGGTCAGCCGCTGCACATGGTGATGAAGCTGACCCGCGCCAAGCTGGAAAGCCTGGTTTCGGACCTGATCAAGAAGTCGATCAAGCCCTGCAAGGCGGCGCTGAAAGACGCCGGCGTATCGGTGGGTGACATCGACGAAGTGGTGATGGTCGGCGGCATGACCCGCATGCCCAAGGTGGTGGAAGAGGTCAGCAAGTTCTTCGGCAAGGAGCCGCACAAGGGCGTCAACCCGGACGAGGTGGTTGCCATGGGCGCCGCCATCCAGGCCGGCGTGCTGCAGGGTGACGTCAAGGACGTGGTTCTGCTCGACGTGACCCCGCTGAGCCTGGGCATCGAAACGCTGGGCGGCGTGTTCACCCGGCTGATCGACCGCAACACCACGATCCCGACGAAGAAGTCGCAGATCTTCTCGACCGCCGAGGACAACCAGAACGCGGTGACGATCCGGGTGTTCCAGGGCGAACGCGAGATGGCCGCCGACAACAAGCTGCTCGGCCAGTTCAACCTGGAAGACATCCCGCCGGCGCCGCGCGGCATGCCTCAGATCGAGGTGACCTTCGACATCGACGCCAACGGCATCGTGTCGGTTTCCGCCAAGGACAAGGGCACCGGCAAGGAACAGAAGATCACCATCCAGGCCTCTGGCGGTCTCTCGGACGAAGAGATCGAACAGATGGTCAAGGACGCCGAGGCCAACGCCGAAGCGGACAAGGAGCGCAAGGAACTTGTCGAAGCCAGGAACCAGGCCGAAAGCCTCATCCACTCGACCGAAAAATCGCTGGAAGAACATGGCGACAAGGTCGATCCGACCACGGTAGAGGCGATCGAACTGGCGGTATCCGCCCTCAAGGAAACGATCGAGGGCGACGATGCCGGCAAGATCAAGTCGGGCATCCAGAACGTGACCGAGGCGGCCATGAAGCTGGGCGAAGCCATCTACAAGGCGCAGCAGGAAGAAGCCGGTGAAAGCGACAGTGCCGAAGCCGACGAACCGCGCGGTGTCGATGACGATATCGTGGATGCCGATTTCGAGGACCTCGACGACGACAAGAAGCGCGACTAACAGCGCGCAAGGCATCGCGGCCAGCCCCGTTTTCGACCGGGCTGGCCGCCTTTTTCCGGAAAGATCGAACGAATGTCAAAGCGTGACTATTACGAGGTCCTCGGGATTTCGCGGAATGCATCGCCGGAAGAGGTGAAAAAGGCCTATCGCAGAAAGGCCAGGGAACTGCACCCCGACCGGAACCACGACAATCCGGATGCCGAGGCGCAGTTCAAGGAAGTCAACGAAGCCTACGAGGTTCTCAAGGACGCCGAAAAGAAGGCCGCCTATGACCGCTTTGGCCACGCCGCCTTTGACGGCGGCATGGGCGGGCGCGGCGGCTTTGGCGGCGGTCACGGCGATTTCTCCAGTGCGTTTTCGGACGTGTTCGACGATCTCTTCGGGGATTTCATGGGGGGGCGCGGCGGCGGACGCCAACGGGCAACGCGCGGCTCGGATTTGCGTTACAACCTGCGCATCACGCTGGAAGAAGCCTTTACCAGCGTTCAGAAGACCATCAACGTCCCGACCGCGGTCTCCTGCGAAGAATGCGACGGCTCCGGGGCCCAGAGCGGCGCCGATCCGCAGACCTGTCCGACCTGTTCGGGCATGGGCAAGGTGCGCGCGCAACAGGGGTTCTTCACCGTCGAACGTTCCTGCCCCACCTGTTCCGGGCTTGGCCAGATCATCAAGAATCCGTGCAAGGCCTGCGGTGGCGCGGGCAGGGTGGAAAAGACACGTTCGCTTTCGGTGAATATTCCGGCCGGGGTCGAAACCGGCACCAAGATCCGCCTTGCCGGAGAAGGCGAGGCCGGTCTGCGGGGCGGCCCGCCGGGGGATCTCTACATTTTCGTGGAAGTGCGCGAGCATCCGCTGTTCCAGCGCGAAGGCAGCCACCTGTTCTGCCGCGTTCCGGTCTCGATGATCTCGGCGGCGCTGGGCGGCGATATCGAGGTGCCCACCATTGACGGCGGGCGCACCCGCGTGAAAATCCCGGCCGGCAGCCAGTCCGGGCGGCAGATGCGGCTGCGGGGAAAGGGCCTGCCGGCACTGCGTGGCGGTGCCCATGGCGACATGTTCATCGAACTGGCCGTTGAAACCCCGGTCAACCTGACCGCCCGGCAGAAGGAACTGCTGAAAGAGTTCGACAAGCTGGCCGAAGACAACAACCCGCAAAGCTCGACCTTCTTTTCCAAGGTCAAGAGCTTCTGGGACAGCATGAAGAGCTGAGCCGGCCAGACATAACCGGACGAATTTAACCAAATATTCAGTTCCGGGCCCCAACCTGGCCGGATGAGCGGTTCGGATCAGATGCAGTTTTGCGATGTGTCGTCCTCGTTTCTCGGCACGCCGCCGGCCCGCGACGGGCAAGATCGCGCGCGCCTGCCGTCATACATCCGCGATCACCGCAAGCGTCTGCGCAGCCGGTTTCTGAACGGCGGGGCAGCGGCCGTGCCCGATTACGAACTGCTGGAACTTGTCCTCTTCCGGGCCATCCCGCGGCGCGACGTGAAACCGCTTGCGCGCCTGCTTCTGGAAACCTTCGGCGATTTCAACGGCGTCATCTCGGCGCCGGTCAACCGCCTGGTTCAGGTGCCTGGCGTCGGCCCGGCGGTGGCGCTGGAACTGAAGATCGTCGAGGCCGCCTCACACCGCCTGGCCCGGTCGCGGGTGATCCGTCGCCATGTCATCTCCAGCTGGGAGGCGGTCGTGGACTATTGCCGCACAACGATGGCCCATCGCGAAACCGAACAGTTCCGCATCCTGTTCCTGGACCGCAAGAACGTGCTGATCGCCGACGAAGAACAAGCGCAGGGCACTGTCGATCACGTCCCGGTCTACCCGCGCGAGGTGGTCAAGCGGGCATTGGAACTGAATGCATCGGCACTGATCCTGGTGCATAACCACCCTTCCGGCGACCCGACTCCTTCGGATGCGGACATCGCCATGACGCGCCAGATCGACCAGGCCGCACAGGCGCTGGGGCTGAGCGTGCATGACCATCTTGTCGTCGGGAAGGCTTCGGAATGCAGCTTTCGTGCGCTGGGATACCTGTGACGGCGTTCAGCGCACCCAGACCTCGACCCGTCGGTTGATCTCGCGCCCCCAGCCGGTATCGTCGCACGCCATCGGCATGGCCTCGCCAAAACCGTCAACCTTCAGCGTCACGCTGTCCGGATCCAGCGTCGTCGCCGCCCGCAACACCGCCGCGCGCACCGCGTTAGCCCGCTGTCGCGAAAGCTTCCGGTTTGCCTGTGCGGGGCCGATCCCGTCGCTGAAGCCGACAAAGGTCAGTTCGCGCGCGCCCAGCGTGCGCCGCTCCAGGCTGTGTGCCAGCAGCGCCACGTTCGAGCGCGATTGCGCGTTCAGTGTGGTTGCGCCACGCTCGAAACGGAAGGTGACCGACAGCCGGCGCGCGCCGTCCATGGCCGTCACCAGGCGCTTGAGTTCGTCCAGCTTCACCTCTTCCCCGGCCGCGCGGATGGCATTGGCCAGGCGCACCCCCTGCCGGCTGACCGGCGTGCGCGAAAGGGCCTGATCGACGAAGCCCGCGCGCAGGATCGCTATCTGCGCCGCGGGCGTGTCGAGAAACCGCACGAACTCGCGCCCGACCGCCGGCAACCGCCCGCCACGCAGGTAGAGAAACAGCGGAACGCCAAGCGGGTAGTCCTCGGACTTGAGCGTTTCCGGCGTCACGCTGGCGCGAAACCCGCACCCGCCGGTCAGGGTCAGAAGCCGCGTCGCGCCCACCTCGGAAAATGTCGTCATGCCGATGGCAAACGGATTCGCCGCGACAGCCTTCGCCAGCGAAGCCGTATCTGGAAACCGTCTGACGCCCGGCGACAGGGCCAGTCCCTCCGGGGTCATCACCCGGTCGGCAAACACCGACGACAGGGCGGACTGCGCCTGCGGCAGATACAGGTCGATCGGCGCATCGATCCCGCCAAGCGCTTTCCAGCTGGTAATCCGCCCGGCATAGACCCGGGCCAGATCCCCAAGCGAAATCTGCTGCACGCTGTTACGAGGCGACACGATGGGAACCAGCGCATCCAGGGCAATGACCCGGGCCCGGCCCGGCGCCGTGAAGCGCCCCAGCCCCGCGTCTATTCCCCGGCTGACCTCTACCGGAGAAACCGGACGCCGGGACAGCACCATGTCCGCCCGTTCGGCAAGAAGATCGGCAAAGCCTTCGCTGCTGCTGCCGGGAAAGATGGTGAAACGGGCCGCCGCACGCCCGGTCTTCCTGCCCGACAGCCGGATGGTGATCGTGCCGGTATCGCTGTCCTCGCGCGCGAAGGTGTAATCCTCGCGCTGGGCAAACCGCGCGATCAGTTCGGGCAGCAGCCGGCGTCCCATGACCCGCGAGCCCGAGATATCGATCTCGGCGACGAATGTATCGAGATCGGGACAGCCCGGGCCCTGGCACACCACGCCCGAACCGTCCAGCGTCAGCACCCCGAACTCGGAGTCCACGCGATAGAACTCGCCATCGTAGCCAAGCAGGGTTCCGGTGATTTCAACCGATCCGTCGCGCGATGTCAGCGTGACATCCTGCGCCCGGACGGGGCCGCAAACGAGCAGGGCATGAAGCGCACCGGCCAGGACAATGCGGATGGCCGATCGATACACTCCCATCTTTCCACCTTGGGGTCGGGTTTCGGTTCCGCGCGATCTTCGGCCCTGGAAGCGCGGTTTTCAACCGCAGAAATCCGGGGCCGCGGCGGCAAACCGGATGTCCGCGCAAAAACCGCCATGCGGCGCGGGCGCATGGCGGGACGTCGCGTCAGACAAGACGCCCGTGGCAGTGCTTGAATTTCTTGCCGGAACCGCAGGGGCACTTGTCGTTTCGCCCCGGATCGCCCCAGGTTGACGGATCGTCCTCGACAAATCCCGGCGCCGGCTGCTGCCCCGGGGCCGGCCCGACGTTGCCGCCGGCCGCGGCCGCCTGTTGCTGAAGCGCCGCCTGCTGCATCGCTTCCTGCTGTGCCTGGATCTGGCGCAGCATGGCTTCCTGTTCTTCTTCGGTCATCGGGCGGATCTGCGACAGTTTCCGGGTGACGTCGCTGCGCAGGCTTTCCAGCATCGATTCGAACAGCTGGAAGGCCTCGGTCTTGTATTCGTTCAGCGGATCGCGTTGCGCATAGCCCCGAAACCCGACGACCGAGCGCAGATGTTCCAGCGTCAGCAGATGTTCGCGCCATTTTTCGTCGATGGTCTGCAGCAATATCTGTTTTTCGATGCTGCGCATGTTCTCTTCGCCGAAGGCCTCGGCCTTTTCGGCCATAAGCCTGTCGGAGGCTTCATACAGCTTTTCGCGGATATCGCTGTCGTCCACACCCTCTTCGCCGGCCCACTCGACCACCGGGACGTCAACGCCCAGCCTGTCGAGAACCGCAGCATACAGCCCTTCGGTATTCCACTGATCGGCATAGGTCCTGGGCGGGATGAAGACATCGACCAGATCATCGACCACCTGGTGGCGCATGTCCTGCACGATCTCGGAAAGATCGTCGGATTCCATGATTTCGAGGCGCTGCGAGAAGATCGCCTTGCGCTGATCGTTCATCACATCGTCGAACTTCAGCAGCTGCTTGCGGATGTCGAAGTTGCGCCCCTCGACCTTGGCCTGCGCCTTTTCAAGCGACTTGTTGACCCAGGGATGCACGATCGCCTCGCCTTCCTTCATGCCCAGCGAGGACAGCACCTTGTCCAGCCGTTCCGACCCGAAGATTCGCATCAGGTCGTCTTCCAGAGACAGGAAGAACGACGAACGTCCCGGGTCGCCCTGGCGCCCGGAACGCCCGCGCAACTGGTTGTCGATGCGGCGGCTTTCATGGCGCTCGGTGGCCAGCACATACAATCCGCCCGCTTCAAGCACCTTCTGCTTTTCGGCCTCGTGTTCGGCCTCGATCCGGCGGCGCACCTCTTCGGGATTGGCGTCGGGGTCGGCTTCGAGCGCTTCGAGAACCTTCATCTCGACATTGCCGCCAAGCTGGATGTCGGTTCCGCGGCCGGCCATGTTGGTTGCAATGGTGACGGCGCCCAGCTTGCCGGCATCGGCAACGATCTGCGCCTCCTTTTCGTGCTGGCGTGCATTCAGGACGTTATGCGCGACCCCGGCCTTTTTCAGCATGTCCGAAAGAAATTCGGATTTTTCGATCGAGGTCGTGCCCACCAGGACCGGCTGTCCCCTTTCATGGGCTTTCCCGATTTCTGCGACGATCGCCTTGTATTTCTCGGCCGCGGTGCGAAAGACCTGGTCGTTTTCGTCGATCCGGGCGATGGCCTTGTTGGTGGGAATTTCCACGACCCCGAGGCCATAGATTTCCTGGAATTCCTCGGCCTCTGTCACCGCCGTGCCGGTCATCCCGGCAAGCTTGTCGTAAAGGCGGAAATAGTTCTGGAAGGTCACCGAGGCCAGGGTCACGTTTTCGGGCTGAATCGGCACGCCTTCCTTTGCCTCGATGGCCTGATGCAGCCCGTCGGACAGGCGCCGCCCGTGCATCATGCGCCCGGTGAATTCGTCGATCAGCAGGACCTCGGCATCGCGAACGATGTAATCCTTGTCCTTCTGGAACAGCTTGTGCGCGCGCAGCCCCTGGTTGACATGGTGCACGATCGTCGTCGATTCCGGGTCATAGAGGGTCTGTTCTTCGGGCAGGATGCCGGTTTCGTGCAGGCGCCGTTCCAGAAATTCGTTCCCCGCTTCGGTAAAGGTGACGTTGCGGGTCTTTTCGTCAAGCTCGAAATGCTCTTCGCTCAGTTCCGGGATCAGTTTGTCGATGGTGATATACAGCTCGGACCGGTCCTGCGCCGGGCCCGAGATGATCAGCGGCGTGCGGGCTTCGTCGATCAGGATGCTGTCCACTTCATCCACGATGGCAAAGTTGTGGTAGCGCTGGTTGATGTCCTTCAACTCGGACTTCATGTTGTCACGAAGATAGTCGAACCCCAGTTCGTTGTTCGTGGCATAGGTCACGTCGGCCTTGTAGGCATCGTGCTTTTCGTCTTCCGGCTGCTGCGGATAGACAACGCCCGTGGTCAGGCCGAGGGCGCTGTAGACCTTGCTCATCCATTCGGCATCGCGCTTGGCCAGGTAATCGTTGACGGTAACGATATGGACGCCCCGGCCGGTCAGGGCGTTCAGATAGGCCGGGAAGGTTGCCACAAGGGTCTTGCCCTCGCCGGTCTTCATTTCCGCGATATTGCCCTGATGCAGGAAAATGCCGCCGATCAGCTGCACGTCGAAGGCCCGCAGGCCAAGGGCGCGGCGCGCCGCCTCCCGGCAGTTGGCAAAGGCTTCGGGCAGAAGATCGTCAAGCGATTCTCCGGCCTTTGCCCGTTTGCGGAGTTCCTCGGTCTTGGCGACAATCTCCTGGTCCGAAAGCTTTTCGAAGTCGGGTTCCAGCGCATTGATCTTGTCCACGAGCGGGCGCGTTGCCTTGATCATCCGATCATTCGGCGTGCCAAACACCTTTTTGGCGAGTGTTCCAAGACCCAGCATGATGTCTCCGCAAGAGTTATTTGACGCATTCGTGCACAGGGGCCACTTGTCCGTCCCCTCCTTGCACCATAGAACATCAGAAACGACGGCCCGGTCAGGCCCTGTGGCGATGTAAGCGGCCACATGTGTAGTGTCAATGTCACGCGGTGGCGCGGCAACAACAGAAGGAAAAAAGATGTCCATTCGCACCAGGTTCATAGCCGGTTTCGCGGTCTGCGCAGCACTTGCCATGCCCGTCGCGGCACAAGACGTGTCCGCCGACACGGTGGTGGCCACCGTCAACGGCACCGATATTACCGTCGGCACGATGATCGTCATGCGCGACTCCCTGCCCGACAAATACAAGTCCCTGCCGGACGACGTCCTGTTTGACGCGGTGCTCAACCAGGCCATCCAGCAGACCGTCCTTGCCCAGTCGGTCAAGGATACCTCGCGCGAAATCCAGCTGCGCCTTGCCAACGAAAAACGTTCCCTGCTGGCCGGAAAGGCGATCGACAGGATCGTCAGGGACGCGGTGACCGACGAAGCGCTTCAGGCCGCCTATGAAAAGAAATACGCCAATGCGGCGCCCGAAACCGAACTGAACGCCTCGCATATCCTGGTCGCAACCGAAGAAGAGGCCAAGGCGATCGAAAAGGAACTTGCGGACGGCGCCGACTTTGCGGAACTGGCCAAGGCGAAATCCACCGGGCCGTCCGGCCCCAGCGGCGGCGAACTGGGCTGGTTCACCCGCGGCATGATGGTGAAACCCTTCGAAGACGCCGTTTTCGCCCTGAAAGAGGGCGAGGTTTCGCCGCCGGTAAAGACCCAGTTCGGCTGGCATGTGATCAAACTGAACGGCAAGCGGCTGAAGGATGCGCCCAAGCTGGACGACGTGCGCGACGAACTTGCCGCCGAAATCCAGCGTTCGGCACTGGAAAAGAAGCTGAGCGAACTCACCGATGCCGCCGATATCAAGCGGCCCGACATCTCGGGGATCAGCCCGGGCGTGCTGCGCGATCTTTCGCTGCTGGCTGACTGACGGCGAAACGCCGGCACATCGCCATGAGCCGTCCGCGCATATCGCCCCTGGCCCCGGCCGGGGGGTTTCCGGCACTGGCCCCGGTGCGCGGGGTGCGCTTTGCCACCGCCGCCGCCGGGGTGAAATACCGGGACCGCGACGACGTGATGCTTGCCGAGCTTTGCGAAGGGTCGGTCGTCGCCGGCGTCTTCACCCGTTCTGCCACGCGCTCGGCCGCGGTCCTGGACTGTCAACGCAAGATCTCCGGCGGCGCGAAGGGACGCGCGGCGATTCTGGTGAATTCCGGGAATGCGAACGCCTTCACCGGTGCGAACGGCTCGGCCTCGGTAAACAGCCTGTGCGAAAAGCTGGCCGCAACACTGGGGCTGGAGCCTTCGCGGGTCTTCACGGCCTCCACCGGGGTGATCGGCGAGCCTCTGCCGCACGCGCGTATCGAACGCCAGCTTGCGACGCTGGCGCGAACCCTTGACCCTGAGCGGATCGAACCCGCCGCCCGCGCGATCATGACCACCGATACCTTCCCCAAGGGTGCCGGTGCGGGCGTGACACTGGGCGGCGTGCCGGTCGTCTTGTCGGGGTTTGCCAAGGGCTCGGGCATGATCGCACCGGACATGGCCACCATGCTTTCGTTCGTCTTCACCGATGCCCTGATCGATCAGGCGGTGCTGCAGGACATGCTGCACCGCGCCGTTGCGCAGACGTTCAACTGCATTACCGTTGACAGCGATACCTCGACCTCGGACACGCTTCTGGTCTGCGCCACCGGAAAAAGCGGCGCGCAACCGATAACGTCGCCGCACAGCGATGCGGGCAGGGCGTTCTACAAATCGCTTCACGCGGTCTTGAAGGACCTTGCGCATCAGGTCGTGCGCGATGGCGAGGGCGCGACCAAGTTCGTCGAAGTCCGGGTAACCGGTGCCAGCACCGATGCCGACGCGCGCCGGGTCGCCTTGTCCATTGCCAATTCGCCGCTGGTGAAAACCGCGCTTGCCGGAGAGGATCCGAACTGGGGGCGTGTGGTCATGGCGGTCGGAAAATCCGGCGCCCGGGCCGACCGGGACCGATTGCGCATCTCCTTCGGCGACATTCTGGTGGCCACGCAAGGATGGGTGGCGCCGGGTTATTCGGAAGAGGCCGCCGCCGCCTACATGAAGGGGGACGAACTGGTCATTTCCGTGGATCTGGGTCTTGGCGCCGCGCGCGCAGTGATCTGGACCTGCGATCTGACCCACGGTTATATCACGATCAACGCCGATTACCGTTCATGAAGACAATTCTGGTTTCGGCAGCGGCACTTGTGGATACGGACGGGCGGGTTCTGCTGGCCAGGCGCCCGGCAGGAAAACCGATGGGTGGGCTGTGGGAATTTCCCGGCGGCAAGGTCGAGCCAGGCGAAACGCCCGAACAGGCGCTGATGCGCGAACTGAAGGAAGAACTTGGCATCGACACATGGTCCAGCTGCCTGGCGCCGCTGACCTTTGCCAGCCATGCCTATGACGAGTTTCATCTGCTGATGCCCCTGTTCGCCTGCCGCAAATGGAAGGGCATCGTGCGCCCTCTGGAAGGGCAGGAACTGGCCTGGGTGTTTGCGAATCGGCTTTCGGACTACCCGATGCCGCCCGCGGACCGGCCGTTGATCCCCGTTCTGCGCGACTGGCTCTGAGTTTTCCACAGGCTATCACGCCAAAATCACGGAAATTTTTCTACCTATAGGCGAAAATAGGCCTAAAATGAAAACAATGGCGATGAAAACTGGCTTTTCACCCCGAATTCGTCATTAATCGGGGTATCGAAACTTTGGGGGTTGAGTTTCCATGTTGAAAACCATCTTGATGGGCAGCTGCGTTTTTGTCCAAGGCACTTATGTGCGTCAGCTTGAAAACGGCAAGATTCTGGTTCGCGTGGGCAACCGGCTGTTCCAGGGGCAGCCGGTATCCTGAGTTCCGCTTGACGGGCCATCCGCCTGCCGGAACCGGCGGGCGCTGACGACAGACCCGCAAGGCTGCGTGCCGGTGGCGCTGCGCGGCCTTGGTGCGTGTATCGGCGCGCATCGTCGTGTCCGGCATTCCGCTTTTGGGGGTATCTTGCGCCAGGGCACCGCAGCCGGCAAGATCACTCCAGCTTGCGTTCCACCTCTTCGCGTTCGAAAATCTCGATGATATCGCCCTTGCGAATGTCGTCGTAATTCTCGAACGCCATGCCGCATTCCTGTCCCGACTGCACCTCGGCAACTTCATCCTTGAAGCGTTTCAGCGTTTTCAGCGTGCCTTCGTGGATCACCACGTCATCGCGCAAAAGGCGCACACCGGCCGAGCGGCGGGCGACGCCCTCGGTCACCAGACACCCGGCGACCTTGCCCACGTTGGAAACCTTGAACACATCCTTGATCTCGGCATAGCCGATGAAGTTTTCGCGCACTTCGGCGGACAGCAGGCCCGACGCCGCCGCCTTCACGTCATCCACAAGGTCGTAGATCACCGAATAATACCGGATCTCGACGCCCTTCTGGTTGGCCACCTTGCGCGCGGTCGCATTGGCCCGCACGTTGAAGCCGATGACCGGCGCGCCGGACGCTTCGGCCAGGCCGATATCGCTTTCGGTGATTGCGCCCACGCCCGAGTGCAGAACCCGCACGCGTACCTCGTCGTTGCCGATCTTTTCCATTGCCTGGGCAATCGCTTCGGCCGAGCCCTGAACATCGGCCTTCACCACGATCGGCAGTTCGGCAACGTTCTTGTCTTCCCTGGCCTTGGCCATCAGCTGTTCAAGCGTTGTCGCGGCCCCGGCGGCGGCGCGCTTGTCCTTGGCCGCCTGGTGACGGTAGTCGGCGATCTCGCGGGCCTGCGCCTCGGTATCGACAACGTTCAGAACGTCGCCGGCCTCGGGCGTGCCATGCAGGCCCAGAACCTCGACCGGCACGGAGGGCCCGGCTTCCTTCACGCGCTCGCCCTTGTCGTTGACCAGAGCCCGCGCCCGGCCCCATTGTTCGCCAACCACGAAGATGTCGCCCAGATGCAGGGTGCCGTTTTGCACCAGCACCGTGGCCACCGGCCCGCGGCCAACGTCAAGCTGCGCCTCGATCACGGCGCCCTGGGCAGCGCGATCCGGGTTGGCCTTCAGGTCAAGCAGTTCGGCCTGCAGCACGATTGCCTCCAGCAGCTGATCAAGCCCGGTGCCGTTGATCGCCGAGACCTCGACGTCCAGCACGTCGCCCGACATCTTCTCGACAATCACTTCGTGTTGCAGCAGGTCGGTGCGCACCTTGTCCGGGTCGGCGCCGGGGCGGTCGATCT
This sequence comes from Paracoccaceae bacterium, assembly GCA_026984895.1. Lineage (GTDB taxonomy): Bacteria > Pseudomonadota > Alphaproteobacteria > Rhodobacterales > Rhodobacteraceae > JAJRUE01. The sequence continues at coordinate 1,669 of JALSRF010000136.1, read as the reverse complement.
TGTTGATCGCCACGATCATCGGCACGTCGGCGGCCTTGGCGTGATTGATCGCCTCGATGGTCTGCGGCATCACCGCATCGTCAGCCGCAACAACCAGCACCACGATGTCGGTGACCTGGGCGCCGCGCGCGCGCATCGAGGTAAAGGCCGCGTGCCCCGGCGTATCCAGGAAGGTCAGCACGGTGCCGTCTTCCGTGGTTACCTGATATGCGCCGATATGCTGGGTGATGCCGCCGGCCTCGCCTGAGGTCACATTGGTCTTGCGGATCGCATCCAGAAGCGACGTCTTGCCGTGATCGACATGCCCCATCACGGTGATCACCGGCGGGCGCGGCTTCAGGTCTTCGGGCTTGTCTTCTTCGGTGTGGATCACGTCCTCCACGTCGGCATCGGAAACCCGGACGATCTTGTGGCCGAATTCCTCGATGATCAGTTCCGCGGTGTCGGCGTCGATCGACTGGTTCTGCGTCACCATCATGCCGTTTTGCATCAGCGCCTTTACCACGTCGGCCACGCGCTCGGCCATCCGGTTGGCCAGCTCCTGCACGACGATGGTTTCCGGCACCTGCACCTCGCGCACCACCTTTTCGCGGGCTTCCCCGCCGCCCAGGGCCTTCTGGCGGGCGCGTTCCTGTTTGCGCTTCATCGCGGCAAGAGAGCGCTGCCGCCCGCCTTCGCCGCCGGAAAGCGCCTGGTTGAGCGTGAGCTTGCCCGAACGACGTCCGCCGCCGCCACGCGCCGCACCCTTGCCCTTGTTGTCGCGGCGCTGCTCGCGCTCCTGCCGGCGGGGGGCCGCCGACGGCTTGCCGCCGCCCCGCGGGGCCGGCGCGGGGGCGGGCGACGCAGGAGCAGAGGCGGGGGCCGCCCCCTTGCGCGCGCGCTCTTCCTCGGCGCGCCTTTTCGATTCGGCTTCCTCGGCCTTCCTGCGGGCCTTTTCCTGGCGCTCGATTTCCTCGCGCTCCTTCGCCGCGGCCTCTTCGCGGCGGCGCTGGCGGTCGCGTTCGCGCTTTTCTTCCTCTTCCTGGCGGCGGCGCAGGTCCTCGGCCTCCTGTGCCTTGGCCGCCCTGAGCGCCTTCAGCCGCCGTTCCATGACGGCATCCGGTATGCCCGCCGGCCTTTTCGCCGGATCGCCGCCCGGAACGGGCCTGGCGGTCGCTTTCCCGGCGGCACCGGCAGCGCCCGGCTTGGGAACGACAACGCGCTTGCGTTTCGTTTCAACCACGACATTCTTCGTCCGTCCGTGGCTGAAGCTCTGCTTCACCTGCCCGGGACGAGAGCCGCGAAGGCCCAGTGGTTTCTTGCCGTCACTATCGCTCATCTGGTCGTCTTACCTTTCCGGCGGATTTTCCACCGTCATTTCCGCGGAAACCCGCGAGCCGCGTAGCTTCCTCTACAACACGGGTTGTGAGTCCACCAGACGCAAGCGCGCCATGTATCACACTTTCCCGGCCGAATGCCAAACCCAATTCCGATGCGCTCAGCATTCCGAAATACCGCCCGCCTTCGGGCGTCCACAACTTGTCCTTGCCCCGCCCGGATCCATCGCAGGCCTGCAGCAGCACCCGGGCCTTCCCTTCCGCCAGCCAGCGCTTGACCTTTTCGAACCCGGCCACGGCGGCGCCGGACTTGCGCGACAAGGCCACCAGATCGATCACCCGCCGCGCCAGCA
>JALSRF010000135.1 GCA_026984895.1 Paracoccaceae bacterium | reverse complement strand
GTGTCTGTCCTGGCGCGGGGGGGGGACCCCGACGGCGGGGAGGGCCCCTCAGCTTCCGAAAACCGCGCCGGCGGCCAGGTAGAAGGCCAGCGTCGCCCCAAGCGCCAGCCCCATCGGAAAGTCGTTGCGCCCCCACGAGGCCCAGTCCGGCGCGGCGGCCCTGAGCGCGGGGATCCGGCGCGCGATGCGATGAACGCTGAACGCCGCCAGCAGCACGCCGGCAAAAAGGTAGAGGATCAGGCTGGCGTCGCCCGGAGCGAAGAACGGCGCCATCGCCGCGGCGAACTTGGCATCACCCGCCCCCACGGCGCGGATCATGTTCAGCGCAAACCCGATCGCCAGCACGACCGCCAGTTGCACAAGCCGCCACGGATATTGCGAAAGCGGCAGCGCGACCAGACCGACCGCAGCAAAGACCACGAACAGGGCGACCACCGCCCTGTTCGGGATTTTCATGAATTTCATGTCGTTCCACGCCACCCATATGCAGATGGGCAGGGCGAAGGGAAGAAACCACCATGCCGACCACGAACTGATCGCCATGGTCAGTTGGAGACGTTGTTTTCAAGCGCGCGAAGGCTGCGAACCGCCGCTTCGAAATACTGCGGGTTGGTGTCGATGGCCTCCTTGAGCAAACTCTTGCCCGTCACCACATCGCCCTGCTTGATCGCGGCCAGTGCCATGGTGTGCAACAGATGCGCCCGTTCGACCTGGGTCATGGGCACCACCGGCAACACGTAGTTGCGCTGTGCTCCGCGCGCCAGAACCAGGTTGTTTTTCGCGGTGAACAGGTCCGGGTTGTATTTCAGCGCCTCGGCGAACAGGCGTTCGGCATCGGCATAGTCGCCGCGTGTCAGCTTGGAAAAACCCCAGTTGTTGAGCACGCCCGAGGGGCGCGTGGTCAGCCCCACCGCGGTTTCATAGAAACTGTCGGCCTTCTTCCATTCCTTGTTGCTGTCGGCGACCATGGCCTCCAGGCGATAACGCTTGAAGGTCTCATAGGTCGGGGGCACCGAATCCAGAACCTTTTCCGCAGCGTCCCATTTCCCGTTTCGGATCAGCGCGTCGGCGTAATTGACCAGGTCTGCGTTGGTCGCCTGCGGATGCTTGGCGACCTTGGCCCACACGATCGCGGCCTCGGTGGGTTTCTTGTCCCGGACAAGGGATTTTGCCAGGCCGCGCATCAGGTCGATCCGGTCCGGGTTTTCGGCCAGCGTTCGCTGAAAATAGGCGACGGCTTCCTGCGGGCTTCCGGCAGTCAGCATCAGGTCGTTCAGGTTGCTTTCGTCGATGACATTGACGCCGCGCGCGGCGCGCTGCACCTCGGCATCGGACGGACCCTTGTTACAGGCCGAAAGCGTGACTGCGCCGCCAAGGCACAGGATTACGAAGATTGGATGGCGCATTTGCCTGCATCCTCTTGCTGCTCGTGACTCGCTTTTCAGTGTTTCGACAGCAGAAGGTAGTTTCCGTTTCCGCGCCGAACCAGTGCGAATTCTGATTTATCGGCAGCAGGATACGACGGATTTTCAAGTTTTGCGAGGGCCAGGCGCAAATTCTGTCGAATTTCGGCACTTTGGCCACTGTCCAGCGCGAATGCGGTGCGAAAGACACGCTCGGCCTCGCCGATTTCGCCCTTTTCCATGAGCACGACGCCAAGATTGTTCCAGGCCGGGACGAATTTTTCGTCAAGCTCGATCGCCTTGCGCAACTGGCGTTCGGCCTGCCCGAGGCGCCCCAGGTGCAGGTTGGCGCTGCCGATCGCCGACAGCACGTCGGCATTCAGCCCCTGTTCGGCGGCGGCGCGCAGATAGGCCTTGAGCGCCAGCTCGTATTCGCCGGCCGCCATCAGGCGGTGCCCGACCAGAAGACCGTCCACGGACTGCGCGTGGGGATCCACGCCCGGAGGCGGGAAGGGCCCGCCACCGGCAAGGCCGCCTGCATCGCTGCACGCGGCCAGAAGCCCGAGGGCCAATGCCATCCCCACCCGTTTTTTCAGCATCTGATCAGAAGTTGGCCTTTTTGAACGTCTCGATGATCTGGTAGACAGACGGGCCGATCAGGATGATCAGCAACGGCGGAACCGTCAGCATCATTGTGGCAAGTGTCATCTTGGTAGGCAAGGTGTTTGCCTTCTCTTCCGCCCGCATCACGCGTTTGTCACGCATTTCGGCGGCATAGACCCGCAGGGCTTCGGCGATCGAGGTGCCGAAGCTGGCGGACTGGATCAGCACGGTCACGAAGCTGGCCACATCCGGCACGCCGGCGCGTTCGGACATGTCGCGCAGAACCTGGATGCGGTCCTTGCCGGCCTTCAGTTCATAGGCGACCATTTCATATTCTTCGGCGAGGGCGGGATAGCCGGCCTTGATCTCGGTCGCCACGCGCACGATCGCCTGGTCAAGAGACTGGCCCGCCTCGACGCACACCAGCATCATGTCGAGCGAATCGGGAAACCCGTTGACGATCTCTTCCTGGCGTTTCTGCTGGCGTTTGGTGACCCAGTATTTGGGCAGCATGTAGCCGGCCAGCGCCGGGCCCAGGGTGACGATGACCAGCTTCTGGGTGGAGGGATCGCCTGTGGTTTTCAGCACGATGGCGACGATCGCACCCACCAGCAGCAGGATGATGCCCAGGGCGAACTGAAGGAAGTGATAGGCGCGCACCGCGTTCTTGGAGCGATAGCCGGCCTGCAGAAGCTTCAGCCGGATCGCCGAGTATTCCTCTTCGTTTTTCGGTTCGAGGAACTCGGAATATTTCTCCAGCTTGTCCTTGCCCGAAGACTTGCGCAGCTTCGGGCCGCTGTCATCGGATACCGCCCGGCTTCGGCTGGCCTCGACGCGCAGCTTGTCCAGTGGATCGGCACGCTTTTTCAGCAGCACCGGCAGGGTCAGCAGGATCAGGAACATGCCCAGGATGCCGACCACCAGAAGCGGGCCGAACGGGCCGAACTGATCGGTCAGCATGGTTTGCAGATTGTTCAGGATTTCCATGGAACCGACCTCAGACCTTGATGTTCACAAGCGCGCGCATGACCACGACGTTGGCCACAAGGAACCCGGCAACGATCAGCGCCGCGGGGATGAAGGCCGCGGTTTCCTTCACGTCGTCGTAGTAATGCGGCTGGATCACGTTGATGCCGACAAGGGCGGCCAGCGGAAAGCCGGACAGGAACATGCCCGACCATTTCGCCTCGGCGGTGATCGCGCGCACCCGGCGGAACAGCTTGAAGCGCGCGCGGATCACCTTGGCCAGGCCGTCAAGAATTTCGGCCAGGTTGCCGCCGGAGGTCTGCTGGATGGTCACGGCAACGGCCAGAAAGCGCAGATCCTGCATGTCCAGCCGCTCGGCCATGGCCTTGAGCGCCTCGCCCACATCGCGCCCGTAGGCGGATTCGTCCGAGATCACGCCCATTTCCGAACCCAGAGGGTCTGGGACTTCGTTCGACACGATGGATAGCGCCGAGGAAAACGGGTGACCGACGCGCAGGCTGCGCACCATCAGTTCCACCGCGTCGGGCAGTTGCTCTTCGATCAGGGCCAGGCGTTTCTTGGCCTTGTTGTTGATCCAGACATAGACGCCGGCCACGCCCATTGCGGCCGAAAGGACAATTCGGATGGCGAGGCTGGCGCCGGTGCCGAAGGTCAGGCCGACAAAGGCCACCACCGCCAGAACGCCCATCATGATGATCAGCTGTTTCGGCGTGAAGGCGATGTTGGCCTTTTGCGCCTTTTCCGCGAGGATCGAATAGATCGGGATCGAGCGCGATTTCATGTGCTGGCTCATCTCCTTGCGGAGCTGTTCCAGAACCTGTTCGCGTCCGACGCCCTTTTCCAGCATCTCCAGACGCCGGTTGACCCGGTTGTTCAGGCTGATGGACTTGCCGAAAACCGTCAGGTAGATGCCCTCGACAAGGACGATGAC
>JALSRF010000134.1 GCA_026984895.1 Paracoccaceae bacterium | reverse complement strand
CGACCCGCGCGCTCACCGGAGCCACCGCCATCCTGCCAACATCCGCCCTTTCTTTCTTCTGTCCACAAATATCCCGGGGGTCCGGGGGCTGGCCCCCGGCCCCGCCCGCATCATTCGACGATCTCGGCGGTTTCCACCACCGCATGCATCAGCACATCGGCCCCCGCGGTGGCCCATTCCTTCGAAATCTCCTCGGCCTCGTTGTGGCTGAGCCCGTCCACGCAGGGACACATCACCATCGCGGTCGGCGCCACCTTGTTGATCCAGCAGGCATCGTGGCCGGCGCCCGAAACGATGTCCATGTGACTGTAGCCCAGTCTTTCGGCGGCACGCCGCACCGCGCTCACGCATTTCTCGTCGAAGGCCGGCGGGTCGAACTCGCCCACCACCCGGGCCTCGAAGCCGCAGCCGATCTCCTCGCACATGCCCGGCGCCTTTTCCAGCAGCTCGTCCACCATCCCCTGCATGATGTCGAGGATATGCGAACGGAAATCCACCGTGAAAACAACCTTTTCCGGGATGATGTTGCGGCTGTTCGGGTAGACGTCGATATGGCCGATGGCGCCAACCGCATCAGGCTGGTGCTGCATCGCGATCTCGTGCACAAGCTCGGTCACCTGCGCCAGCGCGCGCCCGGCGTTCTTGCGCATGTACATCGGGGTCGAACCGGTGTGCTGGCCCTTGCCGGTGACCGTGCATTCGATCCAGCGCAGCCCCTGGCCGTGGGTGACGACACCGATATCCTTGCCCTCGGCCTCCAGGATCGGGCCCTGTTCGATGTGCAGCTCGAAAAACGCATGCATCTTGCGCGCGCCCACCTCTTCGTCGCCGCGCCAGCCGATGCGCTCCAACTCGTCGCCGAACTTGCGGCCCTGCGCATCCTCGCGCGCATAGGCCCAGTCCTGGTCGATCACCCCCGCAAACACCCCCGAGGCCAGCATCGCCGGGGCAAACCGCGTGCCTTCCTCGTTGGTCCAGTTGGTCACCACGATCGGGTGCCTGGTCCTGATCCCCAGATCGTTCAGCGTGCGCACGATCTCCAGCCCGCCAAGCACGCCCAGCACCCCGTCATACTTGCCCCCCGTGGGCTGGGTGTCCAGATGCGAGCCGACATAAACCGGCAGCGCGTCCGGGTCGGTGCCCTCGCGGCGCGCAAACATGGTGCCCATCTGATCGACGCCCATGGTCAGCCCCGCCTCCTCGCACCATTTGCGAAACAGCGCGCGGCCTTCGCCGTCTTCGTCGGTCAGCGTCTGGCGGTTGTTGCCGCCGGCGACGCCGGGGCCGATCTTCGCCATCTCCATCAGGCTGTCCCACAGCCGGTCGCCATTGATTTTCAGGTTTTCACCGGGTGCTGCCATGTCATCCTCCCTTGGCTTCAGGAACCGCGCCGGGGCGTTCATGTGCCTCTTGACAAGCAGGCAGTTCCTGACCGTATGGTCAAGAATACAGAGCCACAACCTGACCAACCGGTCAAGAAATTTCTCGGACCTTTTCGCGATGACATCCCATGCCCGCCCGCTGTCCAGGAAGGAAATCCGCCAGGAAAACGAGCGGGTAATCCTGGAGGCCGCCGAAAAAGTTTTTGCGGAGGCGGGCTTTGGCGGCGCGACGATGCAGCTTATCGCCGATGTGGCCGGGCTGCCGAAGGCCAACCTGCACTACTATTTCCCCACCAAGGAGGCGCTTTACCGCCGGGTCGTGCAAAACATCTTCAGCGTCTGGCTGGAGGCGGCGGACGTGTTCGACCAGGCCAGCGGCCCGGCCGAGGGAATCGGCGCCTACATCGATGCCAAGATGGAGATCAGCCGCCGCCATCCGGCGGGCTCCAAGGTCTGGGCGTCGGAGGTGATGCACCGCGCGCCGGTGATCCAGGACTATCTGGAAACCACGCTGAGCGAATGGACCGAGGGGCGCATGCGGGTGATCCGGCGCTGGATCGACGAAGGCCGGATGGATGCGATAGATGCACGTCACCTGCTCTACATGCTCTGGGCGACGACCCAGCACTACGCCGATTTCAGCCACCAGATCGAAACCCTCAACGGCGGTCGGCCGCTTTCGGACGCGCAATGGGCGGCGGCAAAGGAAAGCGTCAAGTCGATCATCCTGAAAGGCATCGGCGCGCGCTGAAACGCGCGGCGCGCGGTTTCATCGAAAAACGCGAAAAGGGCGCCGCTTCGCGCCCGGGGCCGCGAATCCAGGGCGTGCCGCCCGGGCGCGAAGCGGCGCCGGGCCGGGGCGTTTCGCCGGGGCGAAAACAGGGCACTGGCGCCTTTCGCACGGGGGCGGATGGCGCGGACGAACCGGGACACGGCCTAGCCGACGATTTCAAGCCCGGAAAAGAAAAAGGCGATTTCCTGAGCCGCGGTTTCAGGCGCGTCCGATCCGTGCACCGAGTTTTCGCCGACCGACTGGGCGAATTCCGCGCGCACCGTGCCCGGCGCGGCATCGGCCGGGTTGGTCGCGCCCATCACTTCGCGGTTCCTGGAAATCGCGTCCTCGCCTTCGAGAACCTGCACGACGACCGGCCCCGAGGCCATGAATTCGCACAGCTCGTCGTAAAACGGGCGCTCCTTGTGCACTTCGTAGAACTGCCCGGCCTGCGCCTTGGTCAGCCGGATGCGTTTTTGCGCCACCACGCGCAGCCCGGCTTCTTCGAACTTGGCGACGATCCTGCCGGTCAGGTTGCGCCTGGTGGCGTCCGGCTTGATGATGGAAAGCGTGCGTTCAATGGCCATGGTGATCCTCTTGATCTGATTTGCGGCACCGGCCCCGTGCCGATGCGAATTCCGGCGCTGCCCTAACATGCGGGGCGCGGCTTGAAAAGCCGCGAAGCGGCGCTTTTGCGCCGCGCGCTTCGCGCAGAAGGTATTTGCCCCAAGAAGAAGCAGGAAAGGGTGCGGGCGAGGGTATGGGCGGGCCGGCGATGCGCGCCATTGACGTCCCGACGCACATGCGCCACACCGCGCCAATGCTGCGCATCGAAAACATAACCTATTCGGTCAACGGCCGCCCACTGATCGAAAACGCCTCGGCGGTGATCCCGACCGGTCACAAGGTCGGGCTGGTCGGGCGCAACGGCACCGGAAAGACCACGCTGTTTCGCCTGATCCGCGGCGAACTGGCGCTGGAATCCGGCGACATTTCCATTCCCCGGGGCGCGCGCATCGGCGGCGTCGCGCAGGAGGTGCCGGGCACCGACATTTCGCTGATCGACACCGTGCTGGCCGCCGACAGCGAGCGCGCCGCCCTGCTGGCCGAAGCCGAAACCGCCAGCGACGCCGGTCGCATCGCCGAGATCCAGACCCGCCTGGCCGATATCGACGCCTGGTCGGCCGAAGCGCGCGCCGGGTCGATCCTGCGCGGGCTTGGCTTCACCCACGACGAACAGCAGATGCCGTGTTCGGCCTTTTCCGGCGGCTGGCGCATGCGCGTCGCCCTGGCCGGCGTGCTCTTTGCCCAGCCCGATCTTCTGTTGCTGGACGAGCCGACCAACTATCTGGACCTCGAAGGCGCGCTGTGGCTGGAAAGCTACCTTGCGCGCTACCCGCACACGGTGATCATCGTCAGCCATGACCGCGCGCTTCTGAACCGCGCCGTGGGCGGCATCCTGCATCTCGAAGACCGCAGGCTTGCGTTTTACCAGGGCAATTACGACACATTCGCCCAGACCCGCGCCGCGCGCATCGCCGTGGCCCAGGCCGAGAACCGCAAGGCCGAGGAACGCCGCGCCCATCTGCAAAGCTACGTGGACCGCTTCCGCTACAAGGCGTCCAAGGCCAGGCAGGCGCAATCGCGCCTCAAGATGATCGAAAAGCTGAAAACCATCACCACCCCGCAGGAAGCCGCGCTCAGGCGTTTCACCTTCCCCGAGCCCGAGGAACTGTCGCCGCCGATCATCAACCTGGAAAACGCCGCCGTGGGCT
>JALSRF010000133.1 GCA_026984895.1 Paracoccaceae bacterium | reverse complement strand
AGGAGATCGACCTGTTCACCGGCCGGGTGGACGAGGAAAAATGCGCGCTGCTGTTCAGGCACTGGATCGACATCGGCTCGGTCGATGCAGCGCTGATGTGTGGCCCGCAACCGATGATGGAGGCGATCACCCGCGCGCTGAAAGATCACGGCCTGAACGACGACCAGATACATTTCGAGCTGTTCAAGTCCGACCAACCCGGCCGCGCCCCGCGCCCGGCCAGGGTGGCGAACGGCCAGACCCTGCGCACAACGGCACAGGTCACGCTCGACGGCGCCACCCGGAGCTTCGAGGTGCCCGAGGGCATGTCGATCCTGGAAGCCGCGGTGGAAAACAGCCTGGATGCGCCCTTTGCTTGCAAGGCGGGTGTCTGCTCCACCTGCCGCGCCCGCCTGGTCGAGGGCGAGGTGGACATGGTCGCCAACCACGCGCTTGAAGATTACGAAGTCGAAGCGGGCTATGTGCTGACCTGCCAGTGCTACCCGCTCAGCGAAAAGGTTGTCGTGGACTACGACTTGTAGAACGCACCAAATCGAGCGCCTTCGGCGCATGTTTGTAGTATCCCCGCTGACGCGGGGAAATTCCGCTCCGCTCGGGGGATATTTTTACGAAAAAGAAGGATGTATTCTTCTTCTGTCGATAAATATCCCCGCCGGAGGCACCGCGGCCGCGAAGCGGTCGCAAGACCTGTTCAAATGCCGGACAGGCCCTTCAAGGTCAGATTTGCAACGAGAACGCCATAATCCTCGCGTTCTTTCGCACCTGCGTTGCGGCGCCACATATAGAACCAGTTCAGCATGCCGAAAACGGACATGGTGACCGAATGCAGCTTGGTTGCGTCGCATCCCAGGGTGTCCGGTGCGAGCCGCCGCAGGATATCGGACATGTGGCGCACCATGTCTCGTTGATAGTTGCGCAAGACAGCTTGTCGCGACGGGGAAAGGGTGCTCAACCCGCTGGCCTGGACCCGGTGTTCGTCGTCGGCTCCTTCGTAGGCCAGGAGTATCTCGCACACTGTTGTTCGAAAATGTTCTTCGGCAGAGCGGCCCTCGCGGGAAATGGTACAGATCCGGTCGCGAAGGTTGCTCAGATAGGTGTCGAGAATGTCGAACAGCAGCGCATTCTTGCTGTCGTAATAGTGGTAGATATTGGCCTTCGAGATACCGCATGCGCTGGCGACCTTGCTCATGGAGGTACGGTCAACGCCGTCCACGGCAAAGACGGCAGCGGCGGCTTTCAGTATCTGCTGACGCTTTTCGTCATGATCCCTGGCGATGGTGCGCGCCATGATCGCCTCTCAGCCCCGGTTGCGGTTGTCGATCACGCGCACCGCCTTTCCCTGGGATCGCGCAACGCTGCCCGGTGCGCCCACCGATACTTCGACACTGATGCCGGCGGTGTCCTTGACCTTTTTCGCCAGCACCCGCATTGCCTTTTCCCTGGCGTCCGGGGCGGCATGGTCGGGCAGCGCTTCGACCATCACGCGCATCGCATCCATCCGGCCCTTCTTGTGCAGTTCGATCTGGAAATGGGGTGCGAGGCCGTCGGTCGCCAGCAGAAGTTCCTCGATCTGGGTCGGAAACACGTTGACGCCGCGCAGGATGATCATGTCGTCGCTGCGCCCGGTGATCTTTTCCATCCGCCGCATGCTGCGCGCGGTGCCCGGCAACAGGCGGGTCAGGTCACGCGTGCGATAGCGCACCATCGGCAGGCCTTCCTTGGTGAGCGTGGTGAAGACCAGTTCGCCGATCTCGCCGTCAGGGACGTTTTCGCCTGTATCAGGGTCTATTATTTCGGGATAGAAGTGATCTTCCCAGATATGCAGCCCGTCCTTGGTCTCGACGCATTCGTTGGCCACCCCCGGCCCCATGATCTCGGACAGGCCGTAGATGTCGACCGCGTGCATGTCGAAGGCCTGTTCGACCTCCTGACGCATGGCGTTGGTCCAGGGCTCGGCGCCGAAGATGCCCACGTCCAGAGAGGACTCGCGCGGGTCCAGCCCGCGGTTGCGGTATTCTTCGAGGATGTTCAGCATGTAGGAGGGCGTGACCATGATCGTCGATGGCCTGAAATCCTCGATCAGCGTGACCTGGCGCGGTGTCATTCCGCCGGAAACCGGCACCACGGTGCATCCCAGCCGCTCGGCCCCGTAATGGGCCCCAAGCCCGCCGGTGAACAGACCGTAACCATAGGCCACATGCACGATATCGCCAGGCCGCGTGCCGCTGGCGCGCATTGAGCGCGCCATCAGCGCGGCCCAATTGTCGAGATCGTTCGAGGTATAGCCGACCACGGTCGGCTTGCCGGTGGTGCCCGACGATGCATGTATGCGCAGGATTCTTTCGCGCGGAACGGCGAACAGGCCGAAGGGGTAATTGTCGCGCAGATCCGACTTGACCGTGAACGGGAATTTCGCGAGGTCGGACAGGGATTTCAGGTCGTCCGGATGCACGCCCCTTTTGTCAAACCGGTGGCGATACATGGGCACGTTTTCATACGCATGTCGCAGCGACCATTTCAGCCGTTCAAGCTGAAGCGCGCGAATTTCGTCAACAGAGGCGATCTCGATCGGATCCAGACCGGTCCTTTTCGGGGCGATGTCCTTCATCCTGACTGCCTAATTCCCTTTTGCTTCATCGAAAAGCACCCCTTTTACCGTGCGTGAATGGCCGCGAAACTCGGCAATGGCGGTTCCGTGCCCGTCGGCGACCGAGACGTCATATATGCCGCTTCTGCCGGCAACGGAGATTTCTTCTGCCGTGGCGGTCAGAACGTCGCCGACCCGGGCCGGCGCGATATAGGTGATCATGTTCGACTGCGCCACGCTGGCCTGGTTGCGGCTGTTGCAGGCAAAGGCAAAGGCGCTGTCCGCAAGCGCATAGATCACCGCCCCGTGGCAGATGCCGTGCCCGTTGGCGTGATGGGCCGCGATCGTCATGCGCAGGGTCGCACGCCCCTCGTCCACTTCGACGATCTCCATGCCGAACCACTTCGAGGCAGCATCCGCGGCCCACATGGCGGCAGCGCTTTTCTCGGCGGTCTCTCTGGGTGTCATCGGGTGCTCATATCGGGTGCTCATGAGGATAACTGGAAGTGCCGCTCGGAGCCTTGCATAAACCGTCCGGTTGGTCAATAAAAGATCCCTGAGCGCCAGCGGGAAGGAAAACGGGCGATGACAGGACCGGTTTCGGTGCATATGGAAGGGGATGTGGCCTGGGTCACGATCGACAACCCACCGGTCAATGCAACGGCGACGCCGGTGCGCGCGGGCCTGGCGGCGGCGGTGCGCGATGTTCGCTCGGCCCGGGTTGCGGTCCTGCGCTGTGCCGGGCGCACCTTTGTCGCCGGCGGGGACATGTCCGAATTCGACCGGCCTGCCGAAGAACCGCTGCTGCCCGACGTGGTGCAGGCCATCGAAGACAGCGACACGCCCTTTCTTGCGCTCATGCACGGCAATGTGCTGGGCGGCGGGCTGGAGATCGCAATGGCCTGCGCCTGGCGCATCGCCCAGCGACAGACGCGCTTTGGACTGCCCGAAGTCAACGTCGGTCTGATCCCCGGAGCCGGAGGTTCGCAGCGCGCGCCCCGCCTGGTGGGGATGGCGGCGGCCATCGACATGGCCTGCCGGGGCAGGATTTTCGATGCAAGCGCCTTCCTGGAACTGGGGGGCGTGGATGCGCTGTTCGACCGCGACGGGGAGGCTGCCGTTCGTGACTTTCTTGCCGCTGATCCGGCCCGGCCGCAACCGGTAAGCCAGCGGAAAATCCCTGCATCAGAGCCTGATCTTGTCGCCAATGCGCGCCGCGAACTTGAACGGCGCGCGGCGGGGCAAAAAGCGCCGTTTCACAATCTGGAAGCGCTGCAATGGGCGGCCCTGCCCTTCGCCGAAGGCCAGAAACTGGAACGCAAACGGCACCTGGAGCTGCGCA
>JALSRF010000132.1 GCA_026984895.1 Paracoccaceae bacterium | reverse complement strand
CAGCACCATCTGAGTCGCCAAGTCCAGCCCCGGCCCGGTGAACAGCGGATCGACGCCGCGCTCGAAACGGTAGCGCGCGTCCGAGTTGATCTTGAGCGCGCGCCCGGTGCGCGCGATCTGGATCGGGTCCCAGAGCGCGGATTCGAGGAACACGTCGGTGGTCTGCTCGCTGACGCCGGTGGGCAGCCCGCCCATGATGCCAGCGATGCTTTCCACGCCGTTGTCATCGGAAATCACCACCATGCCGGGCGCAAACGTGTATTCCTTTTCGTCGAGCCCGATCAGCCTTTCGCCGCCCTTGGCGCGGTGCACCCGCAGGTTGCCCCTGACCTTGTCGGCATCGAACACATGCAGCGGCCGGTTCATGTCGTAGGTGAAGAAATTGGTGATATCCACCAGCGCCGAGATGGGGCGCAGCCCGATGGCGCGCAGCCGGTCCTGCAGCCACGCCGGGCTGGGGCCGTTCTTCACGCCGCGGATCAGCCGGCCCATGAACAGCGGCGCGTCACCGCGCGCATCGTCGTCGATGGAGACTGCGATCGGGCTTTGGAAGCGGCCCTCGATGGTGGCGGTTTTCCCGGGTTTCAGCGTGCCGAGACCACGCGCCGCCAGATCGCGGGCGATGCCGCGCACGCCCAGCGCGTCGGGGCGGTTCGGGGTGATGGCGATCTCGATCACCGGGTCCACCCTGGCCGGGTCATGTTCGGCCAGCCAGTCGGTGAAGCGCGCGCCCAGCGGCGCGTCGGCGGGCAGTTCGATGATACCGTCGTGATCGTCGCTCAGCATCATCTCGCGCTCGCTGCACAGCATGCCGTTCGACGCCTCGCCGCGGATCACGCCCGGCTTCAGGTCAACGCCCGTGCCCGGAATACGGGTGCCCACGGGGGCGAAAACACCGATGAGCCCGGTCTTCGCATTGGGCGCGCCGCAGACCACCTGCACCTCTTGCGGTTTTCCGTCGCTCCAGGCCTCGACCCGGCACAGCCGCAGCCGGTCGGCATTGGGGTGCTGCTTCGCCTCGATCACCCGGCAGATGGTGAAGGCCGCAAGCGCCTCGGCGGGGTTTTCGACCGCTTCGACCTCAAGCCCGAGATCGGTAAGCGTGTCGCAGATTTCCGCAACCGAAGCGTCGGTTTCTAGGTGATCCCTGAGCCAGTTCAGCGTGAATTTCATTGCGCCATCCTTTGCCTCGGAAGGGCCGGGGCCGCTTCCGCCATTTTCTGCCGGTCCGGGGCGCCGCCGGGCCCCTGAACCCATTCCTTCATCGCCGGGCGCCTGGCCGCCGGGTCGCACAACCGCCCCCCCGGATCGGCCGCGCCAAAGTCCCGGCAGCGTGATGCCTCTGCCGTGAACGCCACCGCGTTGCGAAAGACGGCAACGAACGTCCTGCCATCGCGTCCCTTGCAGGGCCTGGCGAACGGATGTCCGGCGCCCCGGGCGGGCGAAAACCGGTAGAACCGGTATGGAGCCCCCCAGACGCAAGTGGAAATAGCTGGAATTTTCCTCGAATCCTGCAAATTGTCGCCATCTTTGCGTTGCACAGCGGGGCCGAAAGGATTCGGGAAATGAATGTTGTCCGATTCGTCCGCAACTGCGACATGCGCCTGCTTGCGGGGTTTTTCCTGATCGTCGCTGCCGTTTACTGGCACGGTTGGGAAATTTCGCAACGGGCGCATGGCGGACCGGACCGGATACGCACCATCGGTTCGGCCGAGGCCGATTGCGCCTCTCGCGCGATCAGGACGCCGTTTGGCAAGCTTGGCTGCGCGAATGCACATGGCGTCAAGGAGACCGGCGCCGCCACCTTCATGCCCGCCAGAAAACCGTCGGTCAGAAAACCGTAGACCGGCGCGCGGCCGCGCACCGAAACGACGCACCCGCCCATGGCGGCGCTCGGGCAGGCTCTGACGCTGCCGGGCGAGGCAGGCACGCTCCGTCACCCGCTCAGCCCCCCGTGCAGGCTGGGCACCCGCAGCGCGCCAAATCCGTAATGGCGCAGCCAGCGCAGGTCGCTGTCGAAGAACGCCCGCAGGTCGGGGATGCCGTATTTCAGCATGGCGATCCGGTCGATGCCCAGCCCGAAGGCAAAGCCCTGCCAGGCGTCGGGGTCCACACCGGCAGCCTGCAGCACCTTCGGGTGCACCATGCCCGAGCCGAGGATTTCCATCCAGTCGTCGCCCTCGCCAACCTTCAGCTGCCCGCCCTGCCAGGAACAGCGCAGGTCAACTTCGGCGCTGGGCTCGGTAAAGGGGAAGTGCGAGGCGCGAAAGCGCAGTTCCACGCTTTCGACCTCGAAAAACGCGCGGCAGAATTCTTCGAGCACCCATTTCAGGTTGGCCATGGATATGTCGCGGTCGATCGCCAGCCCTTCGACCTGGTGGAACATCGGCGTATGCGTCTGGTCGTAGTCCGAGCGATAGACCCGCCCCGGCGCGATCACCCGGATCGGGGCGCCGGTCTGTTCCATGGCGCGGATCTGCACCGGGCTGGTGTGGGTGCGCAGCACATGCGGCGGGCGCTCGTCGCCGGCGTCGCGGTGCATGTAGAAGGTGTCGAATTCCTGGCGCGCCGGGTGGTGCGGCGGGATGTTCAGCGCGTCGAAATTGTACCAGTCGGTTTCGATCTGCGGACCCTCGGCCACGGCAAAGCCCATGTCGGCAAAGATTGCCGCAACCTCTTCGGTGACCTGGCTGATCGGGTGCACGCTGCCGCGCGGACGCGGGCGGGCGGGCAGGGTCACGTCCAGCCATTCGCCGCGCAGCCGTTCATCAAGCGCGGCATCGGCAAGCGCGGCCTTTTTCGCCGCCAGGGCCGCGTTGATCTCGTCCTTGAGCGCGTTCAGCTTCGGGCCGACCTGCCGGCGTTCCTCGGGCGTCATCCTGCCCAGTTCGCGCATCTTCAGCGCCACCTCGCCCTTCTTGCCCACGGCCGCGAGGCGGATCGCTTCCAGCGCCTCCTCGTCTGCGGCCTCGGCGATGGCCGAAAGGTATTTCTGCCTCAGATCGTCCATTTCGATCCCCTGTCTTCGCTGCCCCGTCCTGCTACCACACGGGCCGCTGATGGCAAGAAGCCGCGAGACCTTGAAAAAGGTCCGCGGCTTCCCTGGATTTCTTTCCCGTGGGGAAAAGCTTACGCGAGCGCGGCCTTCGCCTTTTCGACGATGGCGCCAAACGCCTCGGGCTCGTGCACGGCGAGATCGGCCAGAACCTTGCGGTCCACCTCGATCCCGGCCCTGGACAGCCCGTTGATGAAGCGCGAATAGGTCAGCGCCTGGTCACGTTCGCGCACGGCGGCGTTGATGCGCTGGATCCACAGCGCGCGGAAGTTGCGCTTGCGCTGCTTGCGGTCGCGGGTGGCATACTGGTTGGCCTTGTCCACGGCCTGCCTGGCCACCTTGAAGGTGCGCGAACGCGCGCCGTAATAGCCCTTTGCCTGGTCCAGCACCTTCTTGTGACGACGATGGGTGACGGTTCCGCCCTTGGTTCTCGACATTGCTCAAACCCTCCCTAGCGATCGTACGGCATGTAGGATTTCGCCAGTTTCGCGTCCGGGGCGGACAGCGTCGTGGTCCCACGTGCGTTGCGAATGAATTTTCTGGTGCGCTTGATCATGCCGTGGCGCTTGCCGGCCTGGGCCGACATCACCTTGCCGGTGGCCGTCACCTTGAAGCGCTTCTTGGCGCTGGACTTGGTCTTCATCTTCGGCATTTCCGTCTCCTTCTCGGGTCGGTCGCTGCGCGCGACTCGGCATGCCTTCGGAGTGCTCCGGCCGGCCACGCGCGTGAACCCGGGGCGTATAGGGCCTGCGCGGGGCGATGGCAAGAGAAAATTCCCCGCCAACGGGGCCCGGCGGGGCGGCGCGCCCCGACGCGCGTGCGTCGGCCCGTGCGCCGGCCTGTGCGCCGCCCCGTGCGCCGCGCGGGCCGCCCGGCGTCCTATCGCACGCG
>JALSRF010000131.1 GCA_026984895.1 Paracoccaceae bacterium | reverse complement strand
CGCGACTATGCCGAAGGGGTGTGCGGCTATTTCGGCGATGATCGCGACTATCGCGCCGCGATCGGCTGGTGGATGCACGAGCGTCACGGCTGGTCGATCGACCCGGCGCATGTTCTGACAACCCACGGGCTGGTCAATGGCACGGCGCTTTGCGTCGATGTCTTTACCGCGCCGGGCGATGCGGTGGTGCTGTTCACCCCGGTCTATCACGCCTTCGCCAGGGTCATCCATGCCGCCGGGCGCCAGGTGAGGCAATGCGAAATGGCGCAGGACAGCGGGCGCTACCGCCTGGACTTCGACCGTTGGGACGCACAGATGACAGGCGCCGAGAAGATGCTGGTGTTCTGCTCGCCGCACAACCCCGGCGGGCGGGTGTGGAGCCGCGAAGAACTCCAGCAGGTCGCCGATTTCGCCCGCCGGCACGATCTGATCCTGGTCTCCGACGAGATCCACCACGACATCGTCTTTCCCGGCCATGCCCATACGCCGATGGCGCTGATCGATGGCACAAGCGATCGGCTGATAATGATGACGGCACCATCCAAGACCTTCAACATCGCCGGGCTTCACACCGGCAATGTGATCATTGCCGACGACGCTTTGCGTGCACGTTTCGAAGCCTGCCTGCAAAGCCTGGGCCTGTCGCCCAACGCGCCGGGTCTGCTGTGCGCCACCGCCGCCTATTCGCCGGAAGGGGCCCGCTGGGTGGACGCGCTGGTGCCCTATCTCGACGACAACCGCCGCCTGTTCGATGCCGGGATTGCCGCCATTCCCGGGCTGCGCTCGATGGCGCTGGAAAGCACCTACCTGGCCTGGGTCGATTTCTCCGGCACCGGAATGGAGATGGACGAGGTCAAACGCCGGGTCGAACAGGAGGCCCGCATCGCGGCCAATTACGGCGAAACCTTCGGCAAGGGCGGGGAACGTTTCCTGCGGTTCAACCTGGGCACGCAAAGGGCGCGGGTGGCCGAGGCGGTGGCACGGCTGCAAGCCGCCTTTGCCGATCTGCAATAGCGCCGGCACCGGGACACCGAAACAGGCACGCCGGCATGGGGACACCGGCACTGGCGCGGCGGCGTCCTGCCGCCCTGACACCCGCCCGCGGCAACCGCATTTCAGCGCATGTCAGCGCTGTGTCGCGTCCATCACGCGCAGCACGTTGCCGCCCATGATCTTGGCCAGCTGTTCGTCGGTATAGCCGCGCTTCATCAGCGCCCCCACCACCAGCGGCATCTTGCGGTAGGTCTCCAGCACGGGCTTGTAGTTCGCATCCATGTCCGAGCCAAGCGCAACGTGATCCTCGCCCACGGTATCCACCAGAAAATCGATCCGGTCGATGAACGCCGCCAGGGTGGTCATGCCGATGCCCGCAGGCCAGGCGCCGATATAGCCGCCCGTCCCGGCCACGGCCTGGGCAACCTCGCGGCTGACGAAGCGCGGGTTGGAAAGCGCCGGCGTGTTGATATGGGTATGGGTGATGACGACCGGCCGGCGCGAGGCCGCAACCGCCTCCAGCGTGGTCTTTTCCGAGGCATGGCTCATGTCGATCATCAGCCCGGCCTCGTTCATCGCCGCCACCACTTCGCGACCGAAACCGGTAAGGCCACGCCGGCCAACCGGGCCGGTCATGATGTCACCCACGGTGTTGTCGCGATAGTGCACCAGCGTGATCATGCGCACGCCGTCATCGTACACCCGCTGCAGCCGGCTGGCATCGCGCTCCAGGAAATCGGCCCCCTCCATCGCCAGAATCGCCCCGCGCCGGCCCGCCGCCTTGGCCGCGCGCACGTCGGCGCTGTCCAGGCACAGCTGCACCTTTCCGGCATCGGCAAGGGCGCGCAGGCTGGCGATCTGGCGCCGGCAGGATGCCCAGGCCTCGCCCTCGGCGAAATCGCGTGCGGCCATCAGACCGCCCGCCCCCAGCGTCAGCACCTGGATGTCGGCCACCCCGTTGAAGACCACGGCATCCACCCCGCCCTCGTCCATCTCGGCGATGGCGCGGTCTTCGAACGTGCCGCCAAGGCGCCTGTAAAGACGCAGCTTGAAGCTCAGGTTCTGCGCGTCTTTCAGAAAGCTTCGCCCGGGGTGCGCATGGCTGTCGATGATCGGATTGGCGGCCATGAAGTCACGCGCCGCGCTCAGTTCCCCCTCGTCAAGGGAAAATCCCGCCTCGACCGGCGGCGGGCAGATCATCGGACCCAGCACGAATCGATAGAATGCACTGGACAGAACGACAATCACGCCGAACGCCAGAACGACAATCCAGCCTGACATCAGTTTCGTTGCAGCAAGGCCACCGGCGCATCGTCGCCTCGGACGTAATCCAGCGGCGCACGGGTTGCCACCGCGGTGTTACGCTTGAATTCATAGGTCATGCGGTCGTCTTCTTCCCAGGACGCAATGATCAGGCATTGATAGAGATGACGCGCGCCGTCATAAAGATCGACCAGCCCGCGCAGGGAAGGCGCGCGCTCCTTGTCCAGGGAAAACCCGTTGTCGTGCATTTTCAGCACCGGATAGACCGAATCGCCGGCATGCACCCGTAAGCGGCTTTTCTTTTCAAGCGCAGCCCTGCGCGCAACCGCCAGCCCCTCGCGCACCTCTTTCGGCAAGAATTCCGACATGCTTCCCTCCAGTTCCCGCCGGCCAGAATGGCGCAAAACGATGCCCGGTCAAGTGAACCATGGCAAAAACATGGCAACGGACGGTGCAGGCAGCGTGCTCAGCGTTTTTTTGTTGCCGTTTTCGGGCGCAATACATGCGGTTGCGCCGGATCGTAAAGCGCGCTGTCAACAAACGCCTGCCCGTCGCGCAAGGCCGGCCCGACCAGAATCAGCGCCGTGCGGGTGATCTTCTCGGCCCGCACCCGGTCGCGAATATCCGCCAGCGTGCCCCGGATCAGTTTCTGGTCGGGCCAGCCGACCCGATATGCCACCACCACCGGGCAATCGTCGCCGTAAAACGGCACCAGGCGCCGGCGAATATCCAGCAGGGCACGCACCCCCAGATGAATCGCCAGCGTCGCCCCGGTGCGCGCGAAATTTTCCAGCGTCTCGCCCTGCGGCATTCCGGTCGACTTCATCGACACCCGGGTCAGCACCACCGACTGCGCCACCTCCGGGACGGTCAGTTCCTGGCCCAGCGCCGCCGCCGCTGCCGCCCAGGCCGGAACACCGGGAATGACCTCGTGGTCTATTCCGTCGCGCTTCAACAGGCGGATCTGTTCGGCAATCGCCCCGTAAAGCGACGGATCGCCCGAATGCACGCGCGCCACGTCCTCGCCCCGCGCGCGCGCCGCCAGGACCTCGCCATGTGTCTCATCCAGAGTCATCGTTGCCGTGTCCAGCACCCGCGCCCCCTGCGGTGCACAGGCCACCACTTCGGGCGGCACCAGCGAACCGGCATAAAGACACACCGGACAGGCCCCGATCAGCCGCCGCGCCTTCAGCGTCAGCAGCTCCGGGTCGCCCGGCCCCGCACCGATGAAATAGACCTTCACATCCCCACCTTCTTCTTGGCAAAAATACCTCCGCCGGAGGCGTCCGGCCTACCCACCGGCGCCACCGTCGATCCTTTTCGCATAGCCGCGCGGCGTGTACATCCGCGCGCCCGTGCCCAGTTCCGCCAGCCGGGATTGCGACGAGCCCACGATCACCACCGTCAGCATGTCCACCTCGTCCACCTGCAACCGGTCCAGCCGCCGACAGCGCACGGCCTCTTCGGCCCGGCCCAGAGAAGATGCCAGCAGCACGGGCGTGTCGGCCGGACGATGCGCCAGAAGAATGTCGCGCGCCTCGGCCAGCAGGCTGCGCCGGCGTTTCGAGACCGGGTTGTAAAAGGCGATCACGAAATCGCCTTCCGCCGCCGCGCGCAACCTTTTCACAATGTCCTCGCGCGGGGTCAGCAGATCGCTCAGCGAAATCGCACAGAAATCGTGCCCCAGCGGCGCCCC
>JALSRF010000130.1 GCA_026984895.1 Paracoccaceae bacterium | reverse complement strand
GAGATTTCCCGCCATGTGGCCAGGCGCACGCTGCGCCGGCCGGTGATGATCCCCTACGGGGCCGATCGCATCGACAGGGCCGACGAGGCCCCGGTGCGCGCGCTCGGGCTGCATCCGGGGCGCTACTTCGTTTCCATCGCCAGGATCGAGCCGGAAAACTCGATCATGGAGATCGTCGAAGCGTTTCTTGACAGCCGCACCGGGATGGACCTCGTGGTGCTCGGCCGGCTCGACCCGGACAACGCCTATCATCGCAAGCTACGCGCGCTGGGACGCGGGCGTGTGCATTTTCCGGGCGCCATTTACGAGGACGAACGCGTGAAGGCGCTCAGGTTCCATGCGCGCGCCTATCTCCACGGTCATCAGGTGGGCGGCACCAACCCGTCGCTGGTCGAGGCCCTGGGCGCCGGCAATGCCGTCATCGCCCATGACAACCGGTTCAACCGCTGGACCGCGGGCGGCGCACAGCTGTTTTTCACGAACATGCGCCAGTGCGCCTGCGCGCTGGAGCGCTTTGCCCACGATGACACCGCCCTGGCCGCGGCAAGGGCTGCGGCGCGGGCGCGTCACCGACGCCACTTCCTGTGGGAGGATGTCCTCGGGCAGTATCTTGCGCTTCTGTCCGGCCAGAAGGAATGGTCCCGCCGGCCGGCGCTGCAATCGGAAGCGGCCGTGCCTATCGCGGCGGAATAGCCCGGACCTGTCGCGCAACCGGATTTTCGCCCCGCATCGGCCGGGGTGCCCGCGCCGGGTGGCCGCGGAGCGCAAGGCGGCCTCGGCCCTTGCCCTCGGCCCTTTCCCCCGGCCCTTTCCTGGTCGCGTGCGGACCGCCAGCCGGTGCAAACAGGGTCACACGCGACCGCGCGCAGGTCCGGCGGCTGTCAGGGCCGGTCCTGCGGGCACCGGGGCGCGCCGCATGCCGGGCGGGGCGCATGCCTCCCGGGCGGAGCGGGGCGAAACGGGACAATGCGAAGGGGAGCAGCACGAAATCCGTGGGACGGGCGAACGGGACGGGCGAAACTGCCCGGGGCAGCTTGTGTGCCCGGTCTCCCCGACATGGGCGCGAAAACTTGGGCACGAAAACTTGGGCGCAAGGACATGGGCGCGAAAACGGGGCAGGTAAGCGGTAAGTGACCGAGGCTCCGACCGCGCAAGGCCCCGGTTGTGCAAGGCCTCGACCGCACAAGCCCCCGATCGCACAGGGCCCCGCGCGTCTGCGTTTGCCGTTTTGCCTGCCGGAGCGGCGCAGCGGATCTGCGTGCCGTTAGTCCGCCGGCGCCGGGGCGCGATCCGGGCCGCATCGGCGCAGGCGGCTCGGGGCGTGCCGCTCCGGGCAGACCTCAGACCCGCCCCGTGCTCCTCCCGCCGACACCGCCTCCCGCCGGCACCGCGCCCCGCGACACCGCCTCTCGCCGACACCGCCTCCCGCCGGCACCGTGGCCCCGGAACCGCGCTACGGGCCCTGCCGGCGCTTGCGGGTGCAGCGCGCGCTCCCGGGGCAAGCGTTACCGCGCGCCGGCGTAGGCCGATCCGTAGTTTTCGTAGCCGCCGGGCTTGTGCCGCGTCGGCGCCTGGGAGAGCACCGGAAGCAGGGCTGCGCCCGGGCGCATGGCATCGGCCAGCGGCGCGAGTGCGGTGCGCAGATCGCCCTGCGAGGTCGAGGCCCATTTGACCACCATGACAACCGCATCGGCGAAGGGGGCCAGATAGCGCGCATCCACCACCGGCAGCAGCGGCGGCGTGTCGATGATCACCACGTCATAGACATCGCGGGCCTGCTTCAGAAGCCCCCGGAACCGCGCCGATCCCAGCAGCTGATCAGTGGGAACGTCGCTGCGCGCCGCCCCCATGATCAGCGCCAGGGGGCTGGCCGGATCGCGGGCGTAAAAGGAGCCGTCGAGCGCCCGGGTTTCCTCGTCGCGCAGATAGTCGAGCAGACTGCCCTCCGGGGCCAGCCCGAGAAAGCGGTGAACGGACGGGCGGCGCAGGTCGCCGTCGATCAGCAGCGCCTTCTTGCCGCTCTTCGCATAGGTGCGGCCAAGCGACAGCGCCGTGCTGGTCTTGCCCTCGCCCGACAGGGTCGAGGTGATCAGCACCACCTTTCCGCGGGCGATCGTGTCGCCATCGGCAGGACGGGCGTATCCGTGCAGGCGCCCGCCGGTTCCCTGGTCGATTGCCGCGCGAAGTTTTCGGATCGATTCGGCATAGGACGAAAGCGGCGCGTCGATGACCTCGTCGGCGGGGCTCCGGCGGTCGGTATCCTGGTCTTCGATCGCCGGGATCACCGTGGTTGTGGGGCTGCGCAGCGCCTGGCCCAGTTGCGTGGCCGAGGTCAGCCCGCCGATGTAGTATTCCTTCAGGAACGCCAGGCTGATCCCGACCCCGAGCGTTGCCGCCACCGCTGCCAGAACCACCAGCAGGCGGTTGGGCGCGCTTGGCGACACCGGCGCGATCGCGGGCGAGACGACGCGACTGTCGGGTATCTGAATCCTTGCCCTGGTTTCCAGATCGCGCAGGTTTTCCAGTAGTTTCTGATATTGCTGCCGGGCGATGCTGGTTTCCTGCTGCAGCGTGTAGAAACCGGTCAGGGCATCGGCCGACAGCCCGCCCGACAGCCCCCCGGCAAGGACCGCATCGCGGATCTTGCGCCGCAATGTCCCGGCATCCAGTTCCGCCTGTCTGGCATCGTTTTCGATGGCGTTCAGAACCAGCGTCGATTGCCGGCCGAGCTCGGTCTCGACGTCCGAAAGCGCCCGCCGCAGTTCGGGCGTTTGCCCCGTGGTTCCCAGGCCCTGCATGTCGCGCAGCAGAGCCTCGCGCCGGGCCTGCAGCGCGCGCAGGGCGGCGCTGTCGGTCAGGGAGACCAGCGCGTTCCAGTTTTCGGCCTCCAGCTGTCTGCGCGCCTCGGCCGCCTGCCGGCGCTTGTCCGCCAGGCGCCGTTCGGCCGCATCCAGGTCGTGCTGCAGGCCCGAAAGGCCGGCACCTGCCGCGGCCTCGGGGGCGGTGCGCGCCACAAGCGCGTCAAAGCGCGCCTCGTAGTCCTGCAGGGCGGTTCGCGCCTCTTCGATCTGGCTGCGCAGAACGTCGCGCGCCTTTACCGCGGCGGCCACCTTGCTGGCGACCTGCTGCTCCAGGTAGACCGCGCTGATCCGGTTGGCGAGGGCCGCCGCACGCGCGGGCGCACGCGCGCTCACCGAAACCGAAATCAGGTAGGTCAGCCCGCGGCGCCGAACCGATATGGCCTTGCGAAACCGGGCCAGGGTCCTGGCCAGGTCACGCTTTGCATCCGGCGGTTCGGGCGCGTTCATGCCGATGGCGGTCAGCGCGCGCCTTGCCAGACCGGGCCGCGGGCCGAACTCGGGATCATGCACCAGGTTTTCCTTTTCGATCACCGCAAGCGCGATGGCGTCCGAGCGCAGGATCTCGACCTCGCTGTCCACCTTGGCGTTGTCCTGCCCAGCCGACGAGGACGCGCGCGTGGTATTTTCCAGCACGTTCTGCTGGTCGGGATCGGCCAGAACAAGGGTTGTGGCGGTGTAGGTTTCGGGCACCACTGCCAGATAGGCGCCGGCCAGGGCCAGGATGACAGCGCCGGTATAGAGGATGACCCGCAGACGCCGGCGCAGCACCGCCGCGATCGACCGGATGTCCAGTTCGCCCGGCTGGGTCTCGGGCATTTGAATTCTCGTCGGGCTCAGGTTCATGTTCATGTGGCGTCCCCTTTCTGGTGCTGCCGGGTGCCAAGCCCCAGGGCGATGAGGGCCAGCAGGAAATATGCGTTGGCCGGAATTTCCAGGACGAAATCGACCGAGGAATGCACGCCAGCCAGGACCAGCGCGCCAAGCGCGGCGATGGCCATGGACTGCCCCGGTGCCGCCCGCCGCGCCCGGCGCCAGAGGCCACGCGCGGCGATGGCGCCGGCGACGATCGGCAGCGAACCGAACACGACGCCGGCCTCGGCCACAGG
>JALSRF010000129.1 GCA_026984895.1 Paracoccaceae bacterium | reverse complement strand
CCAGGCGCTGAGCCATGGCGCCGGCGAGACCACCGCCGACCAGGTGCGCGCCATGCTCGGGCTGGCCGACCGGGGCCGGGTGATGGACCTGTTCGAGATGATCATGCAGGGCGATGCCGCCGGCGCCCTGGGCGAACTGTCGGCGCAATATGCCGAGGGCGCCGACCCGATGGCGGTGCTGCGCGACCTGGCCGAACTGACCCACTGGATCTCGGTGGTGAAGATCACCCCCGAGGCCGCCCAGGATCCCACGGTTTCCCCCGACGAACGCGACCGCGGGCAGGCGCTGGCGCAACAGCTGGCGATGCGCAGCCTGACCCGGATGTGGCAGATGCTGCTGAAGGCCCTGGAAGAGGTCGCAATGGCCCCGAACGCGATGATGGCCGCCGAAATGGCGGTGATCCGGCTGACCCATGTGGCCGATCTGCCCTCCCCCGAAGAACTGATGCGCCGGCTCGACGACACCCCGCCCCCGGCCCGGCCTTCCGGCGGCACCGGCGAGGGCAGTCGCGGGGGCAGTCGCGGGGGCACCGGCGGGGGCATCGGCGGCCGGTCCGCCTCGGCGCGCGGGCACGAAACGGCGCCTGCGCCACAGCCCGAACACGGCGCCCCCGCCCCGACCCAGGCCCGCGGCGGTGCACGCCTGGCCAGGACCGCCGGAGCAAGCGCACAGGCACAGGCGCCGTCCCCGCTCAGGGCGGAACAGCCGGATCTCTCCAGCTATCCCGATTTCGAAAGCGTGGTTGCGCTGATCCGGCTGAAGCGCGACATGAAGCTCCTGCTCGAGGTGGAATCGGGGCTGCGCCTGGTGGCCTATTCGCCGGGGCGGATCGAATTCACCCCGACGCCCGAAGCGCCGCGCGATCTGGCCGCCCGCCTGGGCCAGAGCCTGAAGACATGGACCGGCGCGCGCTGGACGGTCAGCGTAACCGACAACGGCGATGCCCCAACCCTGGCCGAAAAACGCGAGGCCGATCAGGGCCGCAAGCGCGCGGAAGCGATGAAGAACCCGTTGATCTGCGCCGTGTTCGAAGCCTTCCCGGAGGCCCGGATCGCCCATGTGCGCAGTCCCGAAGAGATTGCCGGCGCGGCGGCCGCGCATGCCCTGCCCGAAGCAGAGGACGACTGGGACCCGTTCGAGGAAATCCCGATGTGACGCCCGAGCGCAAGCCGCGCCGCAAGCCGGGGCGCGGGCCGCAAGGGCCGGCCGGCATCGCATGCGCGGAGGCCGGATCGCCGCGGCGTCATCGCGCGCATCGTCGGGCGCTTCGTCGCGCGCATGGTCGGGCGCATCGTCGCGCCCGAATGCCGGGTCCGCCGTGCCGCGCGCCGGCGCGGACCGCCGACACGGCCCCTTGTCGCCGGGCGGCCCATTGCGTATCTGTTGTCCGACCACCACGATGAACCCGAAAAGGAGTTTTCGATGCTCAAGGGCCTCGGCGGCCTTGGCGACATGGCCAAAATGATGAAGGCCGCGCAAGAAATGCAGGGCAAGATGGCCGACCTGCAGGAGCAACTGGCAAGTGTGACGGTGACCGGCGAAAGCGGCGCGGGGCTGGTCAGGGCGACGGCAACCGCCAAGGGCGAGTTGACCGCGCTGGAGATCGACCCGTCGATCTTCAACCCGACCGAAAAGGAGGTGGTCGAGGACCTGATCCTTGCCGCGATCAAGGATGCCCAGGCAAAGGCCGGCGAGAAAAGCCGGGACGAAATGCGCCGGCTGACCGAGTCGATGGGGCTGCCGGCCGACATGAAACTGCCGTTCTAGCCTTGGGCGACGCCACCCGCGACATCGAGGCCCTGATCAAGCTGATGGCCAAGCTCCCGGGTCTGGGCCCGCGCTCGGCCCGGCGTGCGGTGCTGCACATGATCAAGAAACGCGCGTTGCTGATGACGCCTCTGGCCGATGCCCTGCACAAGGTTGCGGCCAGCGCGCGCGAATGCCTCAACTGCGGCAACATCGGGACCGGCGACATCTGCGACATCTGCGCCGATGACGCACGCACCAACGGCGAGCTTTGCGTGGTCGAGGACGTCGCCGATCTGTGGGCCATGGAACGCGCCGGGGCCTTCAAGGGGCGATACCACGTCCTGGGGGGCACGCTTTCGGCGCTGGATGCCGTCGGCCCGGAAGAACTGAACATCCCCCGGCTGGGCCGGCGGATCGAGGAAGAAGGCATCACCGAGGTGATCCTGGCGCTGAATGCAACCATCGACGGGGCCACGACGGCGCATTACATTGCCGACGAGCTCGAAGGCCGCGTGCGCGTCACCTCGCTGGCCCAGGGGGTGCCGATCGGCGGCGAACTGGACTATCTCGACGACGGCACGATCTCGGCGGCGCTGCGGGCGCGCAAGACGGTCTGAGTGCCGGCTGAACCCTGAATGCCGGCTGAACAAGGGCGCCGGCGGTTTCCCGCACGGCGCCCGATCTGCTCTTTCGGAGTCAACCCGATGGAACCTGATCAAGTGAGGGTCAGATCAGGTAACGCTGGAGCTCAGTGAACCCAGCTTGGCGTCTGCGACCGGGCACGTTTGGAAATGAAGGGAACAGGTGCTTCGCGTTCTTCCGTTCCGGCGCGCAGCTCGCAGTAGGCCCTGGACAGGCTTCCACTGACTTTCTTGGGTGTGCGAGCCAGCGCACTGGTGCGTCCGGCGCGAGCCTTGGTCAGGAGAGTTTGCATCGTGTCGTCCTTTCCCGTCGTTATTCAAAACTGCCACAATCACGTTACAAACCCGACATTGTTGACCCTACATGGCAAAAACAAGGCAGCACCGTGTCCGGTTTGTGCCAATTTCCCGGCCTTTTTGGGTCATTCGGCCAGCCCTTCACGGGGAAAGCCGGCCTTTTTCCGCAGGACCGAGAAGCCTTCCGGCCCGTTTCCAAAGCCGCTGGCGTCAGCAGAAGCGCCCTTCTGCCCCCTGTAATCAACGTATTTTCAACGTGTTACGATCGCTTCCAGCGCGGCGGGCGCCGGGCCCGCCCGGTTGCGGAGCGCCCGAACGAAGCCGGGCACCGACGACTGGGGCAATCCTGGAAACACAGTGTTTCCGTATTGAAGAGCCTGGTGCCCTTGCCACAGGGTCCCGCCGTCCATGGCGGCGGCGCGCAGCCGATTCTCGCCCCGCGAACCCCGGGCCGGCAAAAGAATCGTTGCAATCGCGGGCGATCGTCGTCATACGGGCGGTGCGAACGTTACTCTCTATCGACCCACTGTTCTCCGACAAGGCTACAGTCATTCGATCTAGCACTGACTGAGCCGGGCCATCGCATCAGGGCGGATGGCAACAACAAAGGAGACATCACGATGGCAAATGGCACCGTGAAATGGTTCAACGCCACAAAGGGATACGGCTTCATCGAGCCCGAGGGCGGCAGCAAGGACGTGTTCGTCCATATTTCTGCGGTCGAGCGCTCGGGGCTTACCGGGCTGACCGACGGACAGAAGGTGGGCTTTGACATCGAAGCCGGCCGTGACGGCCGCGAAAGCGCGATCAACCTCGTTCTCGCCTGACCTCGTTCTCGCCTGACGCAGAAATGCAGGCCGGCCCCGAACGCGGGGCTGGCCAACCGCAGCGCAGACCGGCGCGCCCGGTGCGACCGCTGCCCGCCCTCCGCAGATGACATCGCCGAGCGCCCACCGGACAGCGCCCATCCGACGGGGCCATCGCGCCGCCCATGCCGCGCATGCCGGCAAGCCTGCCAGGACGCGCCGCATTCGCACGGCCATGCGGCCTTGCCCGCGCCGCCCCGATACCGCGCCGACACCGCCCGAACCCCGCCCAGGCGCGGCCGGCGCAGTGCGCGCGCAACCGGGAACCGCCCCCTGCCGGTGATCGTTCGCTTTTTGCTTCGCGCGCCCGGCCGGCCACCGGCCCCGTGCCGGCCACCGTGCAGGCCACCGTGCCGGCCACCGCGCCGCACCGCGATACGCGCCGCTATGCTGATCCGCTGATCCGTCGCCGGGTGCAAGGACGATACCG
>JALSRF010000128.1 GCA_026984895.1 Paracoccaceae bacterium | reverse complement strand
ATATTTCCAGACAGAAGAAGAAACAGAAGAAGAATCGGAACCGGGGTTCTTCTGTCCCCAAGTATCCTCGGGGGTGAATGGCCGCCGCAGGCGGGCAGAGGGGGCAGACGGCCCCCTGATCCGACCGCGGGTCGCCTCGTCACCTCAGAACATGCCTTCGGGCGCGCACTCCGGCGCCGGCCCGGACCGACTGGCGGCGGTGGCGCCTGGCCGGGGCCTCATCGCTTGTCCGTTTCGCGTTGTCTGTCCTGTTCGCGTTGGTAGAGCGTGCGTTTGGCTTCTTTCAGCGCGCGGCCGGGCCGGGTGCGGCGGTTCATTTCCAGAAACCGTTCGGCCAGCGCCTGCGATGGGCCGGCATGGTGGTGCCCGGCGTCGCGAAACCGCGCGCGCCGCGTTGCGGGCACGCCCAGCAGGTCCAGAAGCATCGCGCCGTGGCCCAGCGGGCGCTCCCGGGCGCATTCCAGGGCGCTGATGTGCAGCACGGTGCCCGGCAGGGCGCGCGCGATGTTCCGGGCCTGTTCGGCCAGCGGCGGCGTGGCGGCGAAATCCGCCCGGAAACGCGCGAAATCGTCGTTGAGCGCGCTGGTGCGCAGGATGTGGCGGTAAAGGCTGTAGATCCAGGGTTCGAGCTTGCGCGTGGTGAACAGGAATTCGATGCGCGCGCCATCGCCGAAGCGCCGCCTGAGCGCCGCCGTCATCTCGTGGCCAAGGGCGATCGCCTGTCGCTCGTAGCGCACCAGCCGCTCGCCCCGCCCGCCGCGCCAGGGCAGGCGCCGGCGCCGGTTGCCCGGCATCATGCCCGACAGGCTTTCGCGCGAGATGAAGATGGTCCGGGCATCGGGAATCCCCGCGAGAAAGGCACGAAACCCGTGCCGGAAAGCCAGCCTGCGCGCCAGCCAGGGGCGTTGCCCGTAGAGGCGCCCGAGGTAGCGCGCACGGCCCAGATCCCGTTTCAGGTAGACATCGGCCCAGGGGCGCAGCGCCTCGCGGTTGGTTTCGACAAAGGCCTGCAGGCTGGTGGTGCCGGTCTTGTGAAAGCCGGCATGGACGATGACGCGGGTCATGGCGCGGCCCTGCGGGCGTGCCGCGCGCGGGCGACGACATCGGCACGCAGCGCCATGCCGGCGCCACCGCCAAACGGGCGCTGGTCGTTGGTTTCCAGCTGCCACCGCCCGTCTTTCAGCGCCTTGCCGGCCCGGCTTTCGCCCGGCACCCCGGGGAAGGCATCGGGCACAAGCGTGATGACCCTGGCCGTCCATGCGCCCAGGAGCGCGCGCGCGGCCATCGGGTCGCGCGGTGTCGCGGCCGCGGCGGCCGCCTTGCGCCCATGCGATCGGATCGGGGGTTTGCTGGCCATGACCCGGCAATAGCGAAAAGGCGAGGCGCTGCAAAGGGCGCGGCTCAGCCATCGCCGACAACACGCGTGGCGCGCTCGGGGGTGCGGATGGCCTGAATGACACCCTCGCTGATCTGGTCATGGTCAAGCCAGCTGCCGTCGGCGTTGCGCCAGAGGATGACAACCTGTCGGCGGACCCGCGCAGGGGGCGGGCCGTCGCGGGTCGCCAGCTCGGCCGGGTCGCGCGCGGCAGACGGGTGGACCCGGACGGACCGCCCGCCGGGGCGCAGAAGCGCTTCGAGGCGGGGGACCAGCCACAAGCCGTCCTCGTGCAGCCAGGACAGGGCCAGGTCGAACGGGCCGGCGGGCAGGGGCGCGTTGCGCTCCGCCCAGTTCAGGACGAAGGCTTCGGCCCCGATCCGGCCGGCCAGCCGGTCGGGGTGGCGGGCGGCCAGCACCACGCGGCTTGCGCGCTCTGCGATCCAGGCCGAGGCGCCGGCAAGCATGCCGGTTCCGCCGACGATCAGGACGTGGCCCAGGTCGCGCTCCATCTCAGAACAGGCCTTCGGGCGGGTCTATGACGATGCGCCCGCTGGCCAGATCGACGGTGGGCACGATGGTGCGGGTGAACGGCACCAGCACCGTGGCCGACTGCCCCGGCACCTGCACTTCCAGCAGGTCGCCGGCGCCGTGGTTGTGCACCGCTTTCACGGTCCCCAGGTCCGCGCCGCCGGTATCGAGCACCGAAAGCCCGATCAGATCGGAATGGTAATACTCATCATCCGGCAGCCCCGGCAGCTTGTCACGGTCGGCCAGCAACTGCGTGCCGCGCAAAGCGTCGGCCTGTTCCCTGGTCTGGACGCCGGAAAGGCGCGCCGCAAAGCCGTTCTTGATCGGCCTCAGCAGGGTGACATCAAATCCTTTCGGATTGGATTGAGTGTAGAGCGGCGCGTAGTCGGCGATGGCTTTCGGGTCGGCGCAGAAGCTTTTCAGCCGCACCTCGCCTGCGGTTCCGAAGGCGCCGGCGATGGCGCCTACCACGATGCGTTTCGACATGGGCACCCCCTAGCGGACAAGGCAGTCAAGGCCGGCGCTGCGCCTTTCCCAGCCGGCGGTTTCAAGCTCTGGCGTTTCGTGTTCCCGCTCGGGCCAGCCGAGGCAGAGATAGGCGACGAGGCGCCAGGTTTGTGGCACTTCAAGATCGGTCGCCAGGCGCCTTGGGTCAAGGATCGAGACCCAGCCCAGCCCAAGCCCGGCGGCGCGACTGACCAGCCAGAACTGGGTGATCGCGGCCACCACCGAATAGCGGCGCGTCTCGGGCATGGTGGCGGCGCCAAGGCCCGCGCCCTTGGGCGTGGCCTCGTCGCAGAACACCGCCAGTTGCACCGGGGCGTCGCGCATGCCCGAGAGCTTCAGGCCGGCGTAAAGCCTTGCCTTTTCGCCCGAATAGCCGGAGAGCGCCCGGGCGTTGGTGGCTTCGAAATTGGCAAGCGCCGCGGCCCGGGCCGCAGCGCTTTCAACGCGCACGATGCGCCATGGCTCGCTGAGCCCGACCGAGGGGGCCAGGGTGAACGAGGCAAGGCAACGGTCGAGCAAGCCCCGCTCGACCGGATCGCGGCGGAAGCGGCGCACGTCGCGCCGCCAGCGCAGGAGCCGGTCGAGATCTGCCTGAAACTCTTGCGAAAATTCCGGGCCGGGCTGGGGCAAACCTACTCTGCGCTTTCTTCGGCAGCGGCTTCTTCGGCCGGGGCCTCGGCCGGCTCTTCAGCCGGTGCGGCAGCCGCTTCGGCGGCCTCGGCAGCCTTGGCGGCCTTTTCTTCCAGGCGCTCCTTGGTCTTGGCGTGGGGTTCGCCCTTCCTGGGGTTGTTGCGTTCCTTCCGTTCCAGAACGCCGGCGGCTTCCAGGAAGCGCGAGACGCGGTCGGTGGGCTGGGCGCCGAGATCGAGCCAATGCTTGATGCGCTCGACATTCATCTTCACGCGCTCTTCGCTGTCTTTGGGCAAAAGCGGGTTGTAGGTGCCGAGTTTTTCGATGAACCGGCCATCGCGCGGCATGCGGCTGTCAGCTGCGACAATGCGATAGAACGGGCGTTTCTTGGAGCCGCCACGGGCGAGACGAATTTTCATAGCCATGAGTTTGTTTCTCCTGTCTTCATGTGCTGCGATAAGGGATAACCACTTGTCATTCCTTGTGTTTCTTGTGGTGCCTGATGACTTCGTCGATGACGAAGCTCAGGAATTTGCGGGCGAATACGGGGTCGAGATCGGCTTCGATCGCCATTTTTTCCAGCCGCGCGATCTGTTCGGCTTCGCGCGCCGGATCAGAGGGCGGCAGGTCGTATCGGGCCTTGAGTTTCCCCACGGCCTGGGTCTGGCGAAAGCGTTCCGCCAGGGTGTAGACGAGGATCGCATCCAGCCGGTCGATGCTGTCGCGGTGCTCTTTGAGAAGGGTTGCGGCGTCGGTCATTGCAATCTCTCCGGGGCGGCGAAGGCGGTGGGGGCAGGATGCCTCCGGCGGGGATATTTATGGACAGAAGAAGCCATCAGTGCAGCGCCTCCGGCGCGGGGTGGCGGTAGACGACGTGGTCGCCGTAGGGGCAGGGGCTCGCCGCATCGCGCGTGGCCCCCAGACGTTCGGCCAGCCGGATGGAGGC